>NZ_JBHVKW010000161.1:0-12316 GCF_042797905.1 Amycolatopsis sp. NPDC057786 | reverse complement strand
GGGGTTGGGGTGGGGGGGGGCCCCCCCCCCCGCGCGGCCCCGCTCGCCCCAAACCCACATTGTCACACCCCAGTTTTCCCACCCTGCGCACCCCCCCACCCCCGGCCAGAACCCAGGACCCGAGATCAACAGCGGCCGGGAGCCAGTAGGTGCCCAAGACACCCTTGGCTGGAACCGTCACGAGCCCGGAAAAGCAGCAGGGCCGCCTCCCCGAGGGAAGACGGCCCTGCTTGGAAAACCTGGATCAGATCACGGTGACCGAGGTGGCCTGCGGACCCTTCGCGCCCTGCCCGATCTCGAACTCCACGCGGGCGTTCTCCTCGAGGGTACGGAAGCCGTTGCCCTTGATCTCGCTGTAGTGCACGAAGACGTCGCCGCCGCCGTTGTCGGGAGTGATGAAGCCGAACCCCTTCTCGGAGTTGAACCACTTCACAGTGCCCTGAGTCATAAAATCTCCATATGCAACACAAACAAACAGGAAGCCACGTCGGCAGCCCGGGTCATGACCAGACGGTTTGCTTCCCCGGAAACACGAGGAGACACTACGCCCGCTGAGTTCTGCGAGCGTGAACCAACACGAACACAAAAAACGAGACCTGAATCAGTAAAGCACACCTCACGCAGGCCGACAAGCGTCAACACCCGGGTGTGCCCGGTCGCACTGTACCTCTCCCGGCGGAGGCTCCACCGCCCGGGCTATTCGCCGCTGGCGGCGCGCAGGGGTACCTCGGCGCCGAACGGTGAACGGCGCAACGCCTCCCGGTTCGTGGCCACGACGGCGATGTCGTGGGTCTCGGCGTCCGCGCTGAACTGCACCGGCACCACGCCGGAAACGGACTTGTCCTGTGGCTTCGTTTCGTCAGCCATGTTTTCTCCCAGTGTCAACACAACGCTCTAAGTACTGCGTGCCAACAACTTCACCGGTGATCGTCCCGGTCCATATCGGACCCCTCGGTGTTGCCGCGATTGTGCCACGGCCGACCGACAAAATCCGGTCTCCGCGACCGAAAGTCGGCCGAGTCGTCACCGGTTTCCCACCCTTTGGAGCAGGTGAAGGCGGCGCCACAAGGGTTTCTGTGTATCCCCTGAGAAAAAGTACCGCCCGGTAGTCGGCGCGGCGGCCCCTACTGGCCTCCCTGCTGCGACCTCGCGGCGCCCAGCAGGGTCGTCAGCCGGATGTCCGGGGTCACCACGTCCGGATCCGTCCTGATGTCGATCACGCACGGCCGCTGCCGCACCAGCGCGCTCGCGATGATCGGCTCCAGCTCCTCACGGTCGTCCACGGTGTACCCGGCGGCGCCGAGCCCGCGTGCCCACGACGCGAAGTCGGTGACGGGGACGGTGACCCCCGAAAGCCGTCCGTGCTTGCGCGCCTGGTGCACGGCGAGCGGTCCGTGCACGCCGTTCTGGAACACCAGGACGGTCACCGGAACGCGGTAGCGGACGGCGGTCTCGATCTCCTGCCCGGTCATGAGCGCGCCGCCGTCTCCCGCCATCGCGATCACCGTCCGGCGTGGTTCGGCGAGTTTCGCCGCGACCGCCGCGGGGACGGCGTAGCCCATGGCCGCGTTGCTCGGCCCGAGCTGGCTGCGCGGCGCGGTGAAACACCAGTAGCGGTGCATGAACTGGGCGAAGTTGCCCGCGTCGCTGGTCACGATCGCGTCCTCGGGCGCGAGTTTGCGCACCGCCCGGATCACGTCGGCGGGGTGGACGCGGGTGGCGCCGCTGGTGTCGGGCGGCGTCATGAAGGTGTGCACGGCGGCGTTCGCGGCCGACGCGCGCCGCTGCCGCGGTGAGGCGACATTGCGCAGTTCGCGCAGGAAGGGCTCGACCTCGGAGTCGACCCGGAAGGTCAGCCCGCCGCGGCGGGCGGGCTCGATCCCCGTGCCGACCAGCACCAGCGTCTGCGACGGCGTCGGGTAGCGGAAGGACTGGGTGGTGACCTCGTCGAGCTGCGTGCCCAGCGCGAGCACGAGATCCGCGCGCTCCAGCGCGTCGAGCTGCCGCGCGGGGATGCCGATGCCGAGGTGGCCGGCGTAGCGCGCGTGGTTCTCGGGGAAGGCGTCCTGACGGCGGAACGCGTTGTACACCGGCAGCGCGAGCTCGTCGGCGACCGCGATCAGCTCGTCCCGCGCCGCCCGGGCCCGGCCGCCGACGATCACCACCGGGTAGCGGGCCTCGTCGACCAGCTGCGCGACCGCCTCCGCGGTCCGGCCGAGCGCGCCGGTGGCCGGCGGGCGCACGGCGGCGACCGGTTTGGCCGAATCGAACGGGACCCCCCAGAAGTCCGCGGGGACGGCGACGACGGTGGGCCCCGGCCGCCCTTCCCGGCAGCGGGTCAGCGCCTCGACCAGCAGGCTGGGAACCTCGTCCGGCGATTCCGCGCGGCCGGTCCACTTGGAGATCGGCTCGAACATCGCGGTCAGGTCGGCGGTGGGCAGCTCGCTCGTCGGGCCGGGATCCTGCGGCGGGTTCTCCAGGAGGACGACCATCGGGCTCTCGTCCTGGTACGCCGTGGAGACGCCGATCGCGAGGTTCGCCGCGCTCGGGCCGCGGCCGGCCAGGAGCACCGCCGGGTGCTCGGTCAGCTTGCCTTCGGCCTCGGCCATGAAGGCCGCGCCGGAGTCGTGCCTCGCCGAGACGAAGGTGATCGAACGCTCGCGTTGCAGCGCGTCGAGCAGATCCAGGAAGGACTCACCCACCACCGCGTACACGCGGTGGATCTGCGCCTCGGTCAGGATCCTCACGGCCGTCTGGGCGACGGACGCTCCCGGTTGGTATCTAATGAGAAGAGCTTAGGCGGGCGGTGATCGGTGCCGTCAAGCGATCTTCCGATTCCGGCAACCCCGGAGCGGCGGAATGTCCGAAATTCGGAACGTGTTCGAGCAAGGGAGCACGAAAACGTGACCTCAGCCACCGCCGGACGTGAAACTGTTTTCACTTACGGGGCGCCGGCCTTGAAATACGGCACCGGGTCGAGCGACGAGATCGGCTACGACCTCACTCAGTACGGCGCGCGCCGGGTGCTCGTCCTGACCGACGCGGGTGTCGCCGCGACGGGCTGGCCGCAACGGATCGCCGAAGGTATCGAAACCTATGGCATCGAAGCCGTCGTCTTCGACGGCGTGCACGTCGAGCCGACCGACGTCAGCATGCGGAAGGCCGTCGACTTCGCCCGCGGGCAGGGCGAGTGGGACGCCTTCGTCGCCGTGGGTGGCGGGTCGGCCATCGACACCGCCAAGGCGGTGAACCTGTTGACCAGCAACGACGGCGACCTGATGGACTACGTCAACGCGCCGGTCGGCGGCGGCCGCGCGCCGAGCGCGCCGCTGAAACCGCTGGTCGCGGTGCCGACCACCACCGGAACGGGTTCGGAGAGCACCACGGTCTGCGTGCTGGACGTGTTGTCACTGCGGGTGAAGAGCGGCATCAGCCACCTCCGGATGCGGCCGAGCCTCGCCGTGGTCGACCCTCGGCTGACGGTCTCGCAGCCGCCGGAGGTCACCGCCGCGAGCGGGATGGACATCCTCTGCCACGCCGCGGAGAGCTACACGGCCAAGCCGTACACCGAGTTCGACCGGAAGCGGCCGGAGGACCGGGTCCCTTACTGTGGCTCGAATCCGCTGGCCGACATGTTCGCCGAGCAGTCGCTGCGGTTGCTGTCGTGGGCGCTGCCCGCGGCCGTGCGGGACGGCTCCGACATGAAGGCGCGCGAAGCGATGGCGCTCGCGGCGACGTTCGCCGGGCTGGGGTTCGGCAACGCCGGCGTGCACATCCCGCACGCCAACGCGTATCCGATCGCCGGGCAGGTCCGGGACTTCCATCCGTCCGGGTATCCGGGCGACGAAGCGATGGTGCCGCACGGGATGGCGGTCTCACTGACCGCGCCGGCGGCGTTCCGGTTCACCTTCGACGCCGCGCCGGACCGGCACATCCGGGTGGCGCGGCTGCTCGCGCCGGACTACGAATGGCCGGGCGACCTGCGGGATCACCTGCCCGCGGTACTGGGACAGATCATGCGGGAGATCGGGATCCCCAACGGGATCGGCGCCGTCGGCTACACCGAGTCCGATGTGGACTCACTGGTTTCCGGTACGGTGAAACAACAACGACTGCTGGCGACGGCGCCGCGCGAGGCGTCCGAAGCCGATCTCGCCGTCATCCTGCGCGAGTCGGTGACGCTGTGGTGAACGCCGAGTACCCGCACTGGCAGACGGTTCCGTTGCGGTGGAAGGACAACGACGTCTACGGGCACGTCAACAACGTCGTCCACTACTCGGTGATGGACACCGTGATCAACACCTGGCTGATCGAACGCGGCGGCCTCGACATCGAAACCGGCGAGGTCATCGGGCTGTGCGTGGAATCGCAGTGCAAGTACCACGCTTCGGTGTCGTTCCCGGGTGAACTCGAGGTCGGTCTGCGGGTGGGTCATCTCGGCCGGTCCAGCGTCCGCTACGAGGTCGGGATGTACTCGAAGGAGACGGTGATCGCCGAAGGTCACTTCGTGCACGTCTTCGTCGATCGCGAATCCCGGCGCCCGGTCCCGGTCGAAGGTCTACTCAGGAGCGCGCTGGAAGAACTGCGCACTGGGCTGGGGTAGCCGCGGCGACCACGCGTGCATGAGCTGGGCGTAGCGCGTGGACCGGTCCATGAGTTCGAGATGGGTGCCGAGGGCGGTCTCCTTGCCGTCCATCACCAGGACCCGGTCCGCGCGCAACGCCGACGACAGCCGGTGCGCGATCACCACCAGCACCCCGCCCCGCTCGGCGAACGCCCGTTCCGCACGGGCTTCGGCGGGCGGGTCGAGGTGCGACGTCGCCTCGTCGAGGATGACGACACCCGCGTCGCTCGCGTAGACGCGCGCGAGCGCGATCAGCTGCGCCTCGCCGGCGGACAGCGTGCCGTGCCCGATCTCGCCGTCGAGCCCGCCCAGCCGCGTGACCAGCGGCTCCGCGCCGACGGCCGCCACCGCCGCCAAGAGTTCGCGGTCCATCGCGGTCTGCGCGAACAGGCCGACGTTGTCCCGCACGGACCCCGCGAAAACGTAGGCCTCCTGCGGGATCAGCGCGATCATCCGGTGCCGCAGCGCCGCCGGGACCTCCCGGACCGGCGCTCCGCCGAGCAGCACCCGGCCACCCTGCGGTTCGAGCATGCCGGTCAGGAGCCCGGCCAGGGTCGATTTGCCGATACCGCTCGGCCCCACGACCGCGAGCCGCTCGCCGGGCCGCAGGTGCAGGTCGAGTCCCCGCACCACCGGCTGCGCGGCCGCGCCCCAGCTGAAGGTCAGGTCGCGCACGTAGATCGCGATCCCGTCGGGTTCAGCCGTGCCGTCGGGTTCCGGTTCGGCCTGCGCGGTCTCCGCGAGCCGCCGCAGCGCGACGATCAGCCGCAGCACCACGGTGCTCGCGGTCGCGGCCAGCCCGCGCAACGCCGGCTGCATCGTCGTCGCGAGATAGACGAGCGCGCCCAACGCGGCCCCGGCGGTGAGCACCCCGTCCCTGACCATGCCAGGCGCCACCAGCAACGCCAGGAGCAGCGGTACGAACCCCCCGGTCGCGATCACCACCGTCCTGGCCGCCCCGGACCGCGCCACCCGCACGGCCGCCGCGGCCTGCGTGTCGATGGCGTCGTAGAGCTCCAGCGCGGCCAGCGGTTCGGCGCCGCAGGCGACGACGTCGCGCATCCCGGACAGCGACGCGCCCGCGACCTCGGCGGTCCGCTCGTCGGCCAGCGCCAGCGCGCGCTGACGGCGGGCCAGCGAGGGGAGCAGACAGGCGAACACCGCGACCGCGACCACCACCGGGATCGCGACGATCAGCGCGAGCGAACCGGCGACGGTGAACAATCCGGCCAGCGCCGCCACCGTCGTCACGATCATCCCGCGCGCCTGCACCAGAAGCCCGGCCGTGGCGTCGCGGACGACCTCGACGTGCTGGGTGATGCGGGCGACGCCGCTGGCGTCCGGCTGGTTGCGCGGCGGCGCCGGATCGTGCAGGACCCCGCGCACGACGGCCGTCACCAGTGCGTCGCGCAGCGGCTCGACGACCTTGCCGAGCTGATGCCACACCAGCCGTGAACCGAACGCGCCGATCACGGCGACCAGGCCGAAGACCGCGAGCCAACGCAGTCCGGTGCCTGGCCGACCCGCGGCAAACCCCTCGTCAACCGCGAGTTCGACCAGGCGACCGGACAAGAACGCGGGCGCGCTTTCCAGTACCGAGCACGCCAGCAGGACCAGCCCGCCGCGCCACTGCCCGGCCAGCGCCGAGCGGTAAAGCCCCCAGACGCTCATTGCGCGCCCTCGGTGAAAACAGCCCGATAAGCGGGATCCCGCCACAGCCCGTCATGCGTGCCGACCGCGCGGACGCGGCCGTCTTCCAGCCACACCACCGTGTCCGCCCGCGACGCGGTGGCCGCGCGATGCGTCACCACCACCCTGGTCCGGCCGGGGAGCGTGCGCTCGATCGCCTCTTCGACCGCGGCTTCGGTGACCGTGTCGAGGCTGGCGGTGGCGTCGTCGAGGATGAGCACCCGCGGCGCGTGCGCGATCGCGCGCGCCAGCCCGATCCGCTGCGCCTCCCCGCCGGACAGCGGGGTTTCCGAAAGCGGCGTCCGGTAGCCGTCCGGCAGCCGGACGATCAGGTCGTCGACCTGCGCGGACCGGCACGCGGCGCGCACGGCGGCGTCGCCCGCCCACGAGCCGTAGCCGACGGCGTCGCCGATGGTCGCGCCGAGCAGTGCGGGCCGCTCGAAGGCGAACCCGACGACCGCGCGGAATTCGTTCGCCCGCAGCCGTTCCAGCGGGCGGCCGTCGAGCAGCGCCGTGCCTCGGTCCGGGGTCAGCAGGCCGCCGAGGACGTTGACCAGCGCGGACTTCCCCGCACCGGATCGCCCGACGACCGCGGTGAACCGGCCGCCCGGTACGAGCAGGTCGACGTCCCGCAGCGCGCCTTCGACGGTGACGCCGCGCAGTTCGAGCTCGCCCCGGCCGGGGACGACACCGAGGTCGCCTGGTTCGGGGACCGGTGAGTCCAGCACCTCGTTGATCCGCCGCGCGCACGACCGCGCGCGGGAAAGTGTGGTGAGCAACGGAATCTGGGTGATCAGCCCCATGCCGAGCGCCACGTAGCCGAGCGCCGCGAGGACCTGGCCGACGGTCAGCCTGCCGTCCAGCACACCGAAACCGGCGGCGGCGAGCACCGCGAGTTCGACCGCGGGCAGCAGCAGACCGGAACGCCACACCATCCTGGCCTGCGTCCGCCACATCCCGCGGCCGGCGAGACTCAGTTTCGGCAGCGGCCGCAGGACGCGTTCGGCCTCGCGATCGGCGGTACCCGACGCGGCGATCGTGCGGAGGCCGGCGACGGCGTCGACCATCCTCGCCGCCAGTTCGCCGGACACCTCTTGATAGGTCAGGACGTCGTCCGCGGTGTTCCTCAGATGGGTGCGCGCGAGCATCAGGCCGAACGGGATGCTGCCGAGGAAGACGAGCGCGAGCCGCCAGTCCATCAGCGCGAGCAGGACGACGGCCCCGCCGGAGATCAGGGTGGTCGACCCGAGCTGGACGACGACCGAGGCGACCATTCCCGCCCCGGTGCAGTCACCGGTGAGCCTGCTGATCGCGTCGCCGTCGGCGAAGGTCGATCGGGTGCCGAGCGCGAGATGATGGTCGGCGAGTTTCCGGCGCAGCCAAGCGGTCGCGGCCGCGGTCATCCGCGCGGTGAGGATGCCGCCGATCAGGCCGACGGCGATTTCGGTGACACCGAGGACGATCAGCCAGGAGACCTCGGGAAGGCTGGGCCGCCCGGCCACCACGGCGTCCACCGCGGCGGCGAGCGCGCCGGGCAGCAGCAGCCCCGCCGCCGTCCCGGCGAGCGCGCTGAGGATCAGCGCGATCAGGCGGGGGCGATCGAGCAGGGTCACGGTGACCAACAGGCGATCGGCGGAACCCGCCATCCCACTCCTTACAACGTGATCCCAACGAGACGAACCAGGCGGCAAAATAAAGGCGCGGGAGCGGCGCACTTGGCCTGTGCCGCTCCCGCGCCCTCAGTGCTCAGCCGTGACTCAGTGGCAGGTCAGCAGGCTGACGGTGCTGTTGGCGCAGGAGGCCAGCAGGCTGAGGTTGCTCGCGCCGCCGTGGCTGCCACCGCCGCCGCCTTCGAGGACCTCGGGGGTTTCCAGAGCCTGCAGGTCGAGAACCAGTTCCATGGTGTTCCCTTTCACTAGTTATCTCTTGGTCCGCCGCCCTCACTGGACAGCAGTTCGGGAGGACAGGAAAGGCAGCGCGGCCTTCCCGTCCAGGGTGGCGGCCAGTGCGAGCAGGACGCCCGCGCCGCCGGTGACGACGTCCATCGACAGCCGCAGCAGCTGGTTGCCGGGGAACGCCAGGCCGCCCTTGTACGGCACCGCGTACCAGGCCAGCCGGGAAAGATGCAGCTCGATGGCGTCGCGGACCCGCTGGTCCGGTTCGGCGTCCATGGCCAGCGCGGTCATCAGCCCGCCACGGCCGAACAGCAGCCCGGGATGGATGACGAACTCGCCGCGGCACGCTTCACGCAGGCCGGGAAGGCTCTTCAACGCGTTCGCGCCGGGGCGGTACTTCGCCAGTTCTTCGGCGGCCATGAGGATCCCGGCGCTGCCGACACCCGCGTAGGGCAGCGTCCGGGTCTCCCCGTCGCGGACCTGCAGCGAGCCGTCGTCGGACTCGACGCATTCCTCGATGTCCCGCTCCAGCGCCTGGTCGGCGAAGGACAGCCAGCCTTCTTCGCGGGTGCGCTCGAACAGCCGCACGAACAGCAGCGCCGGACCGGACCAGCCGTTGAGCAGCCCGGCCCTGCCGAAGTCGCCGGGCGGCTCGGCGGTTTCGAGCGCTTCGGCGAGCCGGACGGCGGTGGCGAGCGCCTGCCTGCCGAACTCGTTGTCCTTGCGGGACACCGCGAAGTGCAGCTGGGTGAGCCCGATGCCGGACAGACCGCCTTCCATACCGTGGTCGGTGGTCTGCTCGACCAGCGTCGCCGACGCCGACAGCAACTTGGTGGCCTCGTCCCGGTATCCGAGTTCTTCGAGGACGTACGCGATCCCGTACGAGCCGTCGTAGAACCCCGGACGTCCCGGCGGTTCACGGCGGATCGAGTCCAGCAGCCAGCGCTCGTGTTCCCGGTGGCGCTCACCGCAGACTGTTTTCAGCGCGTAGAGGACGCCGGCCGCGCCGTAGCCGAAGCACGCTCCGCCGACACGGAACTGTTCGATGTCGCCGGGGAAGAGCCGGTCGGTGCGCTCCGGGGTCGCGCTGGCGAGGATCGCCTCGGTGATCTGCTTGCGCACCAGCGCCCAGTCGGGCTTGTCCTGGTCCAGCTCGGTCGCGCTCGTCGGCGACGGGCCGTTCCGGGGTGCGAGCTCGGCGACGATCGAGTCGGCGTAGCCCTCCGGGACGTCGAAGCGCTGCTGGACGAAGTCCGCGAGCCCGCGCAGCTTCGCCGGGGCGAGCTCGAGAAGCGTCGTGAGCGGCAGGAAGATCCACAGCTTCAGGGCGGCGAGCGCGTACTCGTCGACCTCGAAGCCGGCCCGGTCCCGCGGGGCGCGGAAGCCGGGCGCGCCGAGGGCGGGCCTCGTGCCGCTTTCGACGTCGGCCGCCATCTCGAAGTCGATCAGCGAGACCGTGTCCTCGTCCCCGTCGACCAGGATGTTCAGCGAGTGCAGGTCACCGAAGACGATCCCGCGGCCGTGCACCTCACCGACCATCGCCTCGACCCGCCGGACCAGCGCCAGCGCGCGTTCGGTGTACGCGGCGATGTCCGCCTCGGTGGTGTCGCGCCTGGTGAGCGGGTAATTGCGGGCGAGCCAGCTGCCCAGCGAGACACCGGGCATGTACTCCATCGCCAGGAAGTGGTGCTCCCAGACGGTGAAGCGGTCGTAGGTGGCGGGAATGCCGTCGATCCCCTTCAACCGTTCCAGCACCTCGTGCTCGCGGCGGAGGCGTTCGACGGCGTCGACCTCGTCGCGGTCCAGGCCGGCGAACGGCCGTGCCTCCTTGAGGACCACCCGTTCGCCGTCGGTCTTCCGGTCGGCGAGGTACACGCCGCCGCCGTTGGAGAAGTGCAGCGAGCTTTTCACCTGATAGGGGAATTGATCCGCACTGCCGCTCTTCCGAGCTGCGAGATGAGGCGCGAGAAACTCCGGAATCGTCACCCAGTCGGGTACGGAGAAGGTCGGCTCGCGTTTGTCCGGGACCAGGGTCCCGTCCGGTTTGCGCATCGCGAGGACCCGCTTGCCGTCGAGTTCGACCCATTGCTCGGCGAATCCGCCGTAGCGGACGTAGAGCGGCCCGGCACCGTACCGGAGATCACTGAGAATGTATGCCCCTGGTTCGCCGTCGAGCTTCGCCGACAACTCGGCGAGAACACGCTCCAGCTCGTTGTTGTCAGCCGGATAAAGAGTCAGTAACTTACCGCTTCCATCACGCGGAGCGTATTTCGAATTTCTCGCGAGCAGGGTGCTCCGCGAGCGGAGATGCTTGTACGACACGTCGTGCTCGACACAATGCTCGTGCACCTTCACGAGCACCCGCTCAGCGTTGCCCAAACCTGCCGAAACGTGGATTTTCCAGCCCTGCAAGGGAAGGTTTCGAGCAACAGGGTGCAACAGCCGCCACACTCCACGCACTCCCGTGCGCCAGCCGGCCTCGGGAGCGGGCAGCAGGGAGGCGAAATCGTCGGCGGCGTCCCCGTTTTCCCGCTGCTCATCGAAGAACAGCGGATCGGCGAAGCAATACGCTTCGTACCGGACGTCCATCGAGCGCCCCCTCCTTGGCACCAATCGGATGGGCCATGTGCACCATCGCGATGGAGAATATTCCACCCGCCGGACACCGAACGGCCAATCCGCCATACCGGGGGTTCGGATGGGCTGTTCAGGGTCGTGAATTCGAAATCTACCGAATGGTAGGGGTACCCAGCGTGAGATCAACTCGTATTTCAACCACCCGGTCGGTGTGTAACAGGAACGAACCGGCGAGGTAATCCCTGGTCCAGGTGGCCGGCACAATAACGCGTGGCCGAATTGGCGGTGCGCCAACCGAACGCGCTTCGTGATCTATTCACCCGAGGTCTGGACCACTGCGGCCCCGCCGTGGCGCCCGCCACGCACCTCACCGGTCGGCCGTCGGCGATGATCCGCCCGGAGGTACGTTGTCGCCGGTGGAGCAGGTAAGGAGGCCGACGTGATCACAGGGTTCGCGGTGACCGTCGCGATCTGCGCGACGCTGGTCGCGGCGTGGAGTTTCGTTCAGGCCGGACGCGGGAAACTGCCCGACAACGCACTGCTCGGCGGCCTCGCCGTGGTCGAACTCCTGCTGGTGGCCCAGCTCGTGATCGGTGTCGTGCTGCTGATCGGCGGCGGCAGCCCCGGCAGCATGGCCACCTATCTCGCCTACCTGATCGGCTGCCTGGTCGTGCTCCCGCTCGGGACCTTCTGGGCGCTGGCCGAGCGCACCCGATCGAGCACGGTGATCCTCGGCATCGCCTGCCTCGCGATCCCGGTGATGGTGCTCCGGCTGCACGAAGTGTGGGCGGGCGCCAGTGCGTGAAGAAACCGAGGAGAAGACGGTGGACAAGACCTCCGGCCCTGGACGGATCCTGGTCGCCGTGTACGCGATCTTCGCGCTGGCGGCGACCTCACGCGCGGCCGTGCAGATCAGCACCAAGTTCCACGAAGCCCCGCTGGCCTACGCCCTCTCCGCGTTCGCGGCCGTCGTGTATCTCCTGGCAACCGTCGCACTCGCCCGCCGCGGCGCGGGCTGGTGGCGGGTCGCGCTCGTCGCCTGCGCCGTCGAACTGCTCGGCGTGCTGACCGTCGGCACGTTCAGCCTCTTCGACCGCGAGGCCTTCCCGCACGCCACCGTGTGGTCGGTTTACGGCCAGGGTTACCTCTTCATCCCGCTGGTGCTGCCGGTGATCGGGCTGTACTGGTTGCGGCGAACGAAGCCCTGACGGACGGGCTTTGGGATCGTTAGCGGTAAGGCCGTTATCGGCACCTGCCGCCGGTGCGCGGGCGGCGGTTTCGCGTGACTGAACGGACGACACGCGTGATCGGACGGACGGCTCGCGGCGGAACCCCGGCCGCGCGGTCGTGTCGTCCATCCAGTCACGCGTGTCGTCCGCCGGATCACGCGTGCCGTCCGGTCAGTCACGTAACATCGCCGGTCAAGTCTCGTGAGCGGTAAGGACGGTTAGAACCGCTTGGGTTCTAGTGGTCGTCGCAGCATCTGATGTGGAGGTGTTGTGGTGGCTGGGATACGTCGTCGTTGGTTGCC
>NZ_JBHVKW010000160.1:0-12854 GCF_042797905.1 Amycolatopsis sp. NPDC057786 | reverse complement strand
GGGGGGGGGGGGGGGGGTCCACTCGCGGTGCCTCGGGGGGGGGGGCGGGGCGGCCGCCCGCCCTCGCCCCCGGCCCGGGCCGGTTGCTTTCGTCCGTCGCCGGGGCGGGCCCCGCCCCGCCCCCCCCCCCCCACGACCGGTCAGGAGAGCAGGTGGTCGAACTCGCCGTTCTTCGCGCCGAGAACGAAGGCCTTGATCTCGTGCGGTTCGAAAACAAGGACGGGGCTGTTCTCGCCGAGCTTCGAATCACGCACGCCCACGTAGCCCTTTACGGAGTCGTTGACTTCGACGCAGCCGGCCGAACCGGCGCTGTAGCTCGATTTCCACCAGCCGGAAAGGCCGAGCAGGGTAGGACGAGAAGAATCATTGTTCATTGAGTTCCCTTGCCAAGTTTTGAATGAAAGACCGTGTCCGCCCAGGATGCTCCGCTTGTGCCTGCAATCGTTCGAATGTGCCGCGAAATCGGCGCAGGTCGTCGGTGTCCTCGTAATAGAGGCCCTCGCGTCGGTTCTCGACGTACACGGTTCCTGGATCACCGCCGAATTCGGACGGATAGTCCAGAAGGACGAACATTCCGTCCGAGGCACCGTGGGCGCCCGCGGTGAAGGGGAGCACTTGGATGTCGATGTTCGGCCGTTCGGACAGCTCCATCAAGTGCTCCAGTTGAGCATGCATGACCGCCGGTCCGCCCACCTGGCGGCGCAGGACGCTCTCGTCGAGGATCGACCAGATATGCGGTGCGTCCCCAGGGCGGTCCAAGATCTCTTGGCGCGCCATCCGCAGGTCGACCATGGTTTCGAGTTCGGCTTTGTTGTTCCAGCGCCTGCCTTCCCTCATGATGGCGAGCGCGTAATCACGAGTCTGGAACAAACCGGGCAGTACGACCAGGTCGACGGTGCTGATGCGAGCGGCACCGGTTTCCAGGCCCAAATAGAGGTTGAACCAGTCGAATACCCCGTGGTCGAAATTGATCCACCAGTCCCTGCCGCGTTTCGCTCGTTTCGTCAGATCGCGGAAGAACGATGCCCGCTCGGGTACCCCGTAGAAATCGAGCAGGACTTCCAGATCGGCCGGTGCGGGCAGATTGCGCGAGGTTTCGATATGCGCGATGACCGTGGTGGCCTTGCCGATGCGCTCGGCCGCGGTGGCCCGGTCGTAGCCCGCCGCTTCCCGGAGGCGCTTCATCTCGAGTGCGATCCAACGCTTGATGGCGGTGGGGGTCAGCGTGCCCACGAACTGACCACCTCCTCAGGTTCTCGTCACGGAAAGTGACCCCAGTATCACCCGTATAGCGCAAAGAGAGCCAGTAGACGGTAGCGAATGTATAGCTCTACATTTAAACCCTCTACATAAGGGCACTCTACATTGTAGAGCCGGACCCGCCACCGGGTGGGTGGAAAACACGGGAGGGGAGGCGGACGCGATGGGTGAGGCCGCGGTTGTCCGGCCCGCTCCCGGCTGGTCGGGGGAGAGGGGGTGTCCGGCGATGATCGAGATCGTGATGGTGGAGCGTGCTGACGCGATCCGCCACGTTTACAGCGGAGACAACGGCTGACCGAGGAGGGGTTCCGGTGCGTCCACGTATCAAAGACGAGCATCGCCCGGTCCGGTTCGGCGACGGTTGGATCCGGATCGGCGGGGAGGTGTTCGGCATCGCCGCCGAGTTGAGGGACTCGGACGGTGCCGTGTGGGCGTTACTGGAACTCCTCGACGGAACGCGAACGGTGAGCCAGGTCGTCGCCGACCTGGCTCATCTGATTCCCGATACCTCTCCCGAAGAGATCGGCGACGCCATCGAAAAGCTCGCTGAACTCGGGTACGTCGAGAACGCCGACGAGCCGACGTGTATCGCGCTTTCCGACCGGTAACTCGAACGCCACTCGCGAAGCAGGTCGCTGTACCGGTGGATCGACCTGACGCGTAGAACGTCGAGCTGGGACTTCCAGGTCCTCCTCGCCCGGGCGCGGGTCGTGCTGGTCGGTGTGGGCGGCGTCGGGTGCACGGCGGCACTGAGCCTGGTCATGTCCGGGGTGGGACGACTGCACTGCGTCGAACCGGACGTGGTCGAACTTTCCAATCTCGGCCGCCAGATCCTTTACATCGAAGAACATCTGGGTCTGCCGAAGGTGGACGTGGCGGTGGAAAGGTTGCGCGCGGCCAATTCGGATGTGGAAGTCACCGGGGAGCCGACTCGGATCGAGAACGCGGCTTCGCTGCGGAGGCTGGCCGCCGACTGCGACGTCTTGATCATGACCGCCGACCATCCGCCGGAGATCCGGACCTGGACGAACCAGGCGTGCGC
This sequence comes from Amycolatopsis sp. NPDC057786, assembly GCF_042797905.1. Taxonomy (NCBI): domain Bacteria; kingdom Bacillati; phylum Actinomycetota; class Actinomycetes; order Pseudonocardiales; family Pseudonocardiaceae; genus Amycolatopsis; species Amycolatopsis sp. NPDC057786. The sequence goes on along the minus strand of NZ_JBHVKW010000160.1, from coordinate 10,552 downwards.
CTCGACCGGCACGCCGTGGGTGTACGGGGGTTACCACGGTCCGCAGGTCAACCTGGGTGTCTACCGACCGGGCGCGGGACCGTGTTACGAATGCGCGCGGCTCGCCGAGCGTGATCGCGACGCCGCACGGCCGCCGCTGGCGACGTGGCGTCCGGCCGCGACCATTCCGGCGCACGCGGCCAACGCGGTGACGGCCGGAGTCGCGGGCAATCTGGTCGCACACGCGGTGATGCGCCTGATCACGAACGCGCCGAAGCTCGCGCTGAACTGTCAGTACGGCTTCAGTCTCGCCACGATGGACCACAGTTTCGTCACCAGCCTGGAACGGCCGCACGCGGAATGCCGGACGTGCCTGGCCGCCGGCTGACCGGATCAGGCGTCCTCAACCAGTCTTCGTGACACGCTCTGGATCAGCCGTGCTGCCGCGTCACCGGACAAGGCGTCGGTGTGGAGCGTGCCGAAAAGGTGCTCGTACAAGGCGATCTCCTCCGGATCCCTGATCAAGTGCTCACCCGCGAACAGTTCCACCACGACGAGTTCGGCGTCGTAGATGCGGAATCCGTGCAGCGGGGCGATCGGCATGGCCTTGCCGAAGGGAAGGATCCGCAGGTCGACGGTGCGCAGGCCGGCGAGGGAGTGGAGCCGGTCCAGCTGGCCGAGTTGGGTGTCGAGATCACCGATCCGGATCCACAGAGCGGCCTCGCCGATCACCAACGGCAAGGTCTTGCCCGGATCGTGCAGTTGCGCTTGGCGTTCGATCCGGATGGCCACCATGCGCTCGATGTCGGCCTCCGGGGCGCCGCCCGTGCGTGCCGGGCCGGAGGGGAGTGCGAGCAGTTCTCGCATGAAGCCGGGCGTTTGCACCAGTCCGGGGAGCAGCGCCGGCTGGAACGTGGCGACACGGCTCGCTCGCTGCTCCAGTTCGAGGACGGATCGCTGTTTGGTGGCGGCTCCGCCTGGCTTGCCGAACTCGTCGCGGAACGAGACCGATTCCACGCGGGCGTGTTTGAGCAGTTCGAGAACCGGGCCCTCCTGGTCGACCGCGCCCGCCGCGGTGAGCCAGTCGGCGATGTCGTCACCGGTGGGGAACTGCACGGCGGTTTCGATCTTGGACACTCGCGATTGGGGCCAGCCAAGGCGTTTGGCGAACTGATTGCCGGACAGGCCGGTGGCTGCCCGGAGCTCGCGGAGTTTCGTGGCGAGCCGGACGCGGTCGGAGCCGGGATGAGGCGACGACGTGGGCATGATCTTCTTTCGCAGGGTCGAGGCGAAGTGGGGCTGCTCGTTGCGTGATCATGCTACTCCCATGCAGCATTAGAAGGCGAATAGTACACGAATAGACGCATGTGAAGTGCATAGTTCGCGAATAGACTCGAGGCGACCGGACTAGGGGAGGGTCGATGTTCGCCAACTGGATTCAGATCGCCGAACTCGCACTGCTGCCGCTGGGCTTGGGGATCGGCTATGCCGCGGGGCGGACCTGTCGTCGGGAGGAGAGGGTGTCCTTTCGTGACGGCGTAACGATCACCCACCCCGGACTGGTCGCGGAGTATCGGCATCCGGCCCCGGACGTGGAGGCGGGCTGGAGATCTGCCCGGTAGGCGAGCCCAGGGGAGGGGAGCACCTCATACGGGCCGAGCCTCCGGGTGGGGGAGGGCGACGGCAGGTCCCGAAACCCGCGCCGGGACCTGCCGTCGACGCCCTCGTCGATCCCAGGCCTTCAAGGTGTATAACGCCCTATTCGGCCAGGCTTTGTACAAGATCATTTTGCCTACCTGGAAAAGACCAGCAAAGCCTGGCACGGTGATCAGGGACCTTGTAGCGGGAAAGAGGCCTTCACGCGTAGCGCCCGTGACTACTGATGCACACGGGACGCATGTGGCGATAGCCGAAGTCCGTGAAGGCCGGGCCCAGCAACCGGAAGCCACTCACGAGAGTGGTCAGGGGACGAGGATCGCGCGGCCGCGGATGCGTCCGGCGTCGAGGTCGTCGAGCGCGGTTTGGAATTCCTCGAGCGGATAGCGAGCGGTGTGGAGTTTCACGCGGCCTTGTGCGGCGAGGACCATGAGTTCGCAGAGGTCGGTGTAGGAGCCGACGAGGTTGCCGATCAGGTTGATCTCGGTGGAGATGACGTCGATGGTCGGGACGTCGATGTTCTCCCCGTAGCCGACGACGTGGTAGTCGCCCGCGCGGCGCAGCATCGCGAGGCCGTCCTTGGTGGCGCCGCCTTCGCCGACGAAGTCGATCACGGTTTCGGCGCCTTCGCCGCCGGTGAGGTCGAAGACCTGGTCGACCTGGGTGCCGTCGGCGATGACGCCGTGGTCGGCGCCAATGGTGACGGCGAGTTCGACGGCGTCTGGGTTGCGGTCGACGACGACGAGTTCGGCGGCGGTGAGGGCTTTGAGCACCTGGATCCCGATGTGGCCGAGGCCGCCGGCGCCGATGACGACGCAGCGGTCGCCAGGCCGGAGCCTCCGGGCGGCCTTCGCCGCGGCGTGGTACGCGGTGAGTCCCGCGTCGGCGAGGGCGGCGACGTCGGCGGGTTCCAGGTTGTCGTCGATGCGGACGACGCTGCGGGCGGAGGTCTTGAGGTATTCCGCGTAGCCGCCCGCGGTGTCGATGCCGGGGAACTGCGACCGGGCGCAGTGGACGTCGTCGCCGGAACGGCAGGCGCGGCAGAGGCCGCAGGTGATGAGGGGGTGGACGATGACCTTGTCGCCTTCGGCCACGTTGGTCACCGCGCTGCCGACGGCGTGTACCCAGCCGGCGTTTTCGTGGCCGATCGTGTACGGGAGGGTGACGCCGGATTTCTCGGCCCATTGGCCTTCGAGGATGTGGAGGTCGGTGCGGCAGACGCCGGCGCCGCCGATGCGGACGATGACGTCGTAGGGGCCGGTGGGTTCGGGTTCGGCGACCTCGGTCAGCTGGAGCTTTTCGTGGTAGCCGATGACCTGGATCGCTTTCACGATGCGTGGACCTCCTGGTCGCGGGGTGTCTGGTCGGCAGCGGATTCCGGGTAGCGGGTGCGCAGCAGGCCTCGACAGAAGTGGGCGTTGCCGTCGATCGAGATGCGGACGGAGCGGGCGAACCGCAGCCGTAGCGGGATTTCCTCGCGGGGGTAAGGCTTTCCGTGGTCGTCGACGAGGACCGGTGCCTCGGGTGTGGTGTCGAGTCCGAGCGCGCCCCGTCGGCGCAGGAGCGCGTGGGTGGTGCGGTGGTCGGGCAGGTCGGCGAGGGTGATGTCGTGGAGCCGGTCTTCGGTCAGTTCCCGGTTTTCGCGCAGGAGCCGGGTGAGGGCGCGTTCCATGGCCGCGGTGCAGGCTTTGCGGCGGAAGGTGAGCCGGAGTTCGTCGAGGTCCTGGTCGGCTTCGTCGCCGAAGGTGCCGCGGTAGCCGGCGTCGGCGGCGAGGCCGCGGTTGATGAGGTCGGAGTCGTGGTGGTCGTCCAGGATGACGTGGACCCGGGACACTCCGTCGAGCGCGGTGAGGACGTCTTTGGCGTCGGAGGCCATGAGGTAGGCGAAGTTCGGTGAGCAGAACGACGTCGGGAGCCTCAGGTGGACGGTGACCTCGTTTCCTTGGACGGTGAGGGAGCGGACGAAGCCGAGGTCGGTGATGGGTTCGTCGAGTTCGGGGTCGAAGACGGCGTGGAGCGCGGTGTAGGCGTCGTGTTCGCGCATGTCAGGCCACCGAGACGGCTTGGGTTTCGATGCGCCGGACCTGGAGTCGCTCGGGTACCGGGAGGTCGTACATCGCGGCGGCGTTGAGGCCGAGGATCTTGCGTTTCTGGTCGGTGGTGAGCGGTGCGTATTCGGTCATGTCCTCGGGGATCTGGAAGTCGACGAACCGTTCGACCAGCCATTTCGGGGTCCAGAGCGCGTAGTCGCTGGAGAACTGGATGCGGTCTTCGTCGAGCCAGTAGAGGAGTTCGCCGATGATCTGGGCGAAGTAGCGCGGGCGGGTGTGGATGAACGGCATCGCGACGGCGAGGCCGGCGTGGACGTTGGGTTCCTGGGTGGCGATCCAGCAGAAGTCTTCGAGCCGGGGGAGTCCGCAGTGTTCGACGACGAAGTTGAGGTCGGTGTAGTCGGTGGCGACCTTGTCGACGTCGGCGACGTCGAAGGCGTCGCGGTCGAGGGGGCGGATGGTGGGGCCCTTGTGGATGTGGATGTTGCGGATGCCGAGGTCGAGGCAGGCTTCCAGGTAGCGGCGGCACCAGGGGTCGTCGAGTTTGTAGCCGCGGGAGTCGTCGCGCCATTCTGCGGTGTAGAGCTTGACGCCTTTGAGACCGAACCGTTCGGCGTCGCGGCGGAGCTGGTCGAGGCCGGCTTGTTCGAGGCGTGGGTCGAAGCAGTGGTTGTAGGTGAGTTTGTCCGGGTGTTGTTCGGTGAGGGCGAAGGCCTCTTCGGTTTGGCTGAAGCCGTTGTCGTAGAAGGCGCCGAGGTGGGCGGGCTGGAAGATGGCGTGGTCGACGTAGCCGTCTTGGAAGAGGTCCTTCATCAGGCGTGCGCCGCCGTAGTAGAGGAACTCGTCGTAGGGCCACAGTTCGGATTCCGGGCTGAGGTTGCGGTGGTAGTCGTAGAAGCAGTCGATGAACTGTTTGCCGTGGATGTTGGCCTGGTTCTCCGGCCGGGCGTCCCAGAGCGCGACGTGCGCGTCCACGATGAAGTAGCTCTCGCCGTCCTTGGTGTACATGGGTTTCCTCCGCGTTCGTGACCGCCGTTGGCACGTTGGAGGTGAACGGTAGGGGTGTCGGCGCAGGTCAGGGAGGTGGTCGGTGTCTCAGTTTGAGACACCGGCGGGCCTGTGCGGAGGTGGCGGCGGACGTACGCTGGCGGAGGTCCGAACGCACTGTGGCGTCCCGGGAGGTCGATGTGGAGAGCGCGAACGCGGTGATCGCGCCGCGATTGCGGGCGTCTTGGCAGCGCAGCGCCCGGTACGGCGCGCCCGAGGACGAGGTGCGGCCGGTGTTCACCGGGTCGCTGGACACCGGTTCGTTGTTGTACGAGTGCGGCAACGAGGTGCTGCGGGGGTTGCAGGCGACGCTGGCGAACGAGCCGGTCAGTTTGATGATCACCGACAGTGAGGGTCTGGTGCTGAGCAGGCTGTGCACGGACGCGTCGATCGTCCGGTCGTTGGATCGGGTGCATCTGGCGCCGGGGTTCTACTTCGCGGAGAGCAATGCCGGGACCAATGGGCTGGGTTTGGCGCTGGCGGATCGTGCTCCGACGTTGGTGCGGGCCGCGGAGCATTACTGCACGGGTTTGCGGGGCTATACGTGTGCGGCGGTGCCGGTATTGGATCCGCTGACCGGTGCCTTGGCGGGGAGCGTGAACCTGACGACCTGGTCGGATCAGTCGTCGGAGTTGCTGTTGGCGTTGGCGCAGGCGGCGGCCGGGAACACGGCGGCGTTGATGCTGGCGCGGGCGTCGGGGCGGACTCCGCGGCCGTCGCCGCGGGGTGAGGTGTTCCGGGTTCAGCCGGATCGGTTCGATCCTGCTGATGTCCCGATTCTGTCGCGGGGCTGGGCGGACGCTCTCGGTGAGGTGGGTTCGTCGTTGCGTCGTGGGCGGGTGGTAGCCGTCGTCGGTGAGGCCGGGGCGGGGAAGACGGCGCTCGCGTCGGCCGCGCGGCGGGAGACGCGGCCGAGGGAGCGGGTGCTCAACGCGCGTCCACCCGCGCCGGACGACGTCGACACGTGGCTGACGTTGTGGACACCGGAGCTGGTGAAGGACGGGACGTGCGTGATCGTCTCTGGGGTGGACACGCTTCCGGCGTGGGCGGCAACCGAGCTGGCGGGGTTGTTCGCCGAAGCCCGGCGGGAGGGGGAGCCGCCGCCGTTCGTGCTGACGGCGGAGGACGCCGGTGCGATACCGGAGGCGCTCGCCCCGCTGGTGGAGGTGGTGGTCGAGGTGCCGGCGTTGCGGTTCCGGCCGGACGACATCGTGCCGCTGGCCCATTATTTCGCCCGCCGCGACCGGGGGCGCGAGGTCGTGTTCACCCCGGCCGCGGTGCGGGCGCTGACCGCTTGTGACTGGCCGGAGAACGCCAAGCAGTTGCGCAGGGTGGTGCGGGAGGCGGCGTCGCGGTCGGACGTGGTCGACAGTCGTCATCTTCCGGCGGAGGTGTTCTCCGGGGTGGGGCATCGGTTGAGCCGGTTGCAGGCGATGGAGCGGGACGAGATCGTGCGGTGCCTCGCCGAGCCGGGGGCCACTGTGGTCGGTGCGGCGGAGAAGCTCGGGATGGGCCGGGCGACGCTGTACCGGAAGATGGGCCAGTACGGGATCAAGGCGCGGCAGTTCCGCTCTTAGTGGTCGGCGAGCCTGGCGAAGCCGTCGGAGCCGTGGCCGGCGTCGATCGCTCGTTGTACTTGGGCTCGCGCCGCGGAGAGGACACCGTTGTCGAGGCCTTGTGCGCGGATCGCGTCGAGGATGTGGTCCATTGTCGCGGCGGTGGATTCGAGGGTGCCGGCGTCGCCGGAGTAGTTGTCGGTGGCGACCTGTTCGGCGAGCAGGTCGATCATGGCGGGGAAGAAGCCGAGGAGTGCCTTGGCGTGTGCGGCGAGGTCGGTGGCGCCGATGTTCTCCGCCTTGGCCAGCGCGAACATGTGGATCACTCCGCTCATGGAGGTCCAGAGCATGTCCTGGAGGGATGCGTCGAACGCGGCGGCGCGGCCGGGTGAGTCGCCGACGTACTGCGCGTTCTCGCCGAGCGCGGCCAGCGTGGGCCGGCGTGTTTCGTAGACGTCGGCGGGACCGCTGAAGAACAGGGCCGCGTCCGGGCCGCCGATCGCGTCGGTGGTGGCCATGATCACGCCGTCGAGGTAGTCGATGCCGTGCTCGGCGGCCCAGGTCGCCATCGCGCGGGCTTGCCGTGGTGATCCGCCGCTGAGGTTGACGAGCGTGCGGCCTTTGAGCGCGTCGGCGTCGAGGATGGACTGCGCCACGGCGTAGTCGCGCACGCAGACGATCACGAGCGGGCTGGCGGTGATCGCTTCGGCCGCCGTCGGGGCAACGGTGGCGTCGAGTCTGGATTCCTTGCCAGGAGTGCGATTCCACACGGTGGTGGGGTGGTCGGCGGCGGCGAACGCGGCGGCGAGGGCGTGGCCCATGGGGCCGAGTCCGAGGACGGTCACGGTGGTCATGGCGGCTAAGCTAAACCTTGACATTGACGTGAGAGTCAAGTCTGGAGTGCGGATGCGGATCGGGGAGCTCGCGCGGCGGACCGGCGTCAGCGAGCGCGCGCTGCGGTACTACGAGGAGCAGGGTCTGCTCACTCCGGAGCGGCGGCCGAGCGGCTACCGCGTGTACGGGGACGCCGACGTGGCCGCGGTGCGGCGGATCAGGATCCTGCTCGCGGCCGGGCTGAACACGGCGCAGATCCTGGAGATCCTGCCCTGCATCGTCGACGAGGACGGTTGGTTGACGCCGGACTGCCCGGAACTGGTCGAGGCGCTGCGGCAGCAGCGGAGCCGGATCGACGACGCGATCGGTGAGCTGGAGACCACCCGCTCGAATCTCGACATGATCATCGGCAGCGAAAAGGCGGCCGCGTCCCGGGGGACACGGCCGCCTTCGTGAGGTGGATCAGGCTCAGATGAGGCCGAGCTTCTTCACCGCGTCGCGCTCTTCGGCCAGCTCGTTGACCGAAGCGTCGATGCGGGCGCGCGAGAAGTCGTCGATCTCCAGGCCCTGGACGATCTTGTACTCGCCGTTCGCGGCGGTGACCGGGAACGAGGAGATCAGGCCCTCCGGGACACCGTAGGAGCCGTCGGACACGACCGCCGCGGAGGTCCAGTCACCCTCGGGGGTGCCGTTGACCCAGGTGTGGACGTGGTCGATCGCCGCGGAGGCGGCCGACGCCGCGGAGGACAGGCCGCGGGCCTCGATGATCGCGGCGCCGCGCTTGGCGACGGTCGGGATGAAGTCGTCGGCAAGCCACGCCTGGTCGGTGATGACCTCGGTCGCGGGCTTGCCGGATACCTCGGCGTGCGCGATCGACGGGTACTGGGTCGCGGAGTGGTTGCCCCAGATCGCGATCTTCTTCAGTTCGGTCACCGGCACGCCCAGCTTCTTCGACAGCTGCGCGAGGGCGCGGTTGTGGTCGAGGCGGGTCATCGCGGTGAACCGCTCGGCCGGGACGTCGGGCGCGTGTGCCTGGGCGATGAGGGCGTTGGTGTTGGCCGGGTTGCCGACCACGAGGACCTTGATGTCGCTCGCGGCGCCGGCGTTGATGGCCTCACCCTGCGGCTTGAAGATGCCACCGTTGGCCTCGAGCAGGTCGCCGCGCTCCATGCCCTTGGCGCGGGGACGGGCGCCGACGAGCAGGGCGACGTTCGCGCCCTCGAAGGCCTGCTTCGGGTCGTCGAAGATGTCGATGCCCGACAGCAGCGGGAACGCGCCGTCTTCGAGTTCCATCGCGGTGCCCTCAGCCGCCTTGACCGCCTGCGGGATCTCCAGGAGCCGCAGCTTCACCGGGGTGTCCGGGCCGAGCAGCTGACCGGACGCGATGCGGAAGAGCAGCGCGTAGCCGATCTGGCCGGCCGCACCGGTGACGGTGACGTTGACAGGGGCTTGGGTCATTGCGGTTCTCCAGCTTGAGGCGACATCGACTTGTACCGAGATGCTAGTCCTGTCCCGAGTCGCCGTTCGGGTGCGTCCAGTCACTGTTTTCTTGATCGATGCGGTGCCCGCGTCACGCCGCCGGGTGACCTGGCTCACGCCGAGGAGCGCCGTGTCTCGCCGGAATCGTCAACGGTGAGTCCGCGAAAGCGGTTTTCATATCGTGCGAAGTGAATGGTGTTTTTCCTTGCTCGCGGTGTTCGCATTGGTTCCGGAAAACGGTTACAGACCATAATGTCATTTCATGAACCGATTGCCGGGACGTTTGCGTCCGATCGGCGGGCGGCATCGTGGAGATCGTTTCGCTAACATGAGTCCGCCCAGTTCCCCGCCCCCGTGTGGAAGTTTTGGGAAGGACCCCATGCTCAGCACAATGGTTGCCGCCGTATCACTTTTCTCGTCGATAATAACACCGAACAGCATGTCCCCGCCGCCGGGACCGCCGCCCGATCGCGTCGTCATCGACGTCGTCACCGTCAACGGCTCCGGATGTCCGCCGGGCTCGTCCGCGGTCGCCGTCGCCAAGGACAACACCGCGTTCACCGTCACCTACAGCGAATACACCGCCCAGGTCGGCGTCGGCGCGAAACCGACCGACTTCAGGAAGAACTGCCAGCTCAACCTGAACATCCACGTTCCGCAGGGATTCACCTACGGCATCGCCAGCGCTGATTACCGCGGTTTCGCCTACCTCGAATCCGGCGCCAAGGCGCTGCAGCGGGCGAATTACTACTTCCAGGGTAATTCGCCGACCGCGCACGTCAGCCATCCCGTCAACGGGCCGATCTCGGACAACTGGCAATTCCGTGACGAGGCCGAAGGCGGCGTCATCATCTACAAGCCGTGCGGCGAGGACCGGAACCTCAATGTGAACACGGAACTGAGGGTCGGCGCCGGTACGTCGGATCCGAAGAAGACCACCAGTTTCATCACGATGGATTCGACCGACGGTGCGTTCAAGACCACCTACCACTTCTCGTGGAAGACCTGCCCGACCTCCTGACAGCCGTTCCTGGGTGACGGCCTGCTTCCCGGTACGGAAGAAGGCCGTCCCACCCATGCCCGGTCAGGGTCTTGGCTGCCCTGAACGAGGGCTCACCGCTCGTCGCCGCCTGTCCGGCGGCGACGAGCCTTCTCGACGACCTCATTGGGAAGGATCCCATGCTCAACGCGCTGGTTGCTGCCGTAACGCTTTTCTCGTCGGTCGTCACTCCGAACGCCTGGGTGCCGCCCCCGTTGCCGTCCGACAAAATAGTCATCGACGTCGTGACCGTCAACGGAACCGGATGCAGACCCGGTACGGCGGCCGTTTCCGTCTCGCCGGACAACACCGCGTTCACCGTCACCTACAGCGAATACACCGCCCAGGTCGGCGTCGGCGCGAAACCGACCGATCTGCGCAAGAACTGCCAGCTCAATCTGTATGTCCATGTGCCGCAGGGATTCACCTATGGCATCGCGGGCACGGATTATCGCGGGTTCGCCTCTTTGGCTGCGGGAGCCACCGGGCTGGAACGGGCAAATTATTACTTCCAGGGCAATTCCCCGACGTCCTATGTGACCCACAGCCTCAAGGGTCCGTTCGAGGACAACTGGCAGTTCACCGACGAAATCGAAGTCGGCGCGATCGTTTACAAACCCTGCGGTGAGGACCGGAACTTCAACATCAACACGGAACTGCGGGCCGGGGTCGGCACTTCCGATCCGAAGAAGACCACCAGTTTCGTCACGATGGACTCGACCGACGGTTCCATCAAGACCACGTACCACTTCTCCTGGAAGAACTGTCCCAAACCGAAGAGCTGACCCCTCTACGTGGATTCCGGCCGCGGTTCGATTTCCGCGGCTCGTTCCGTGAAGGCCTCCTTGAGGGACCCAGAGCCCCTCAAGGAGGCCTTCACGGAAGTTTCTGAGCGTCACATTCGCCCCATG
>NZ_JBHVKW010000159.1:0-13240 GCF_042797905.1 Amycolatopsis sp. NPDC057786 | reverse complement strand
GCGTAACTCACGAGTTACGCCTCCAAACACGCGAGTTACGCCTCTGAGCACGCGAAACCGGGTCGGGCCCCTGGCTCAACCGCTCGGCTGCTTCTCGGCGACCCTCCTGCGGCGGGTGCGGGCGACCCCGATCCACAGCAGGACGGAGACGACGGCGCCCGGCACCGCCGTCAGGTACACCGGCCACTCGCGGAAACCCGACACCCACAGCATCGTGGCCAGGCCGAGGGTGATCAGCGTCCAGATCAGCGCGAGGGTGCCGCCTCGCCGCCGCCACCGGGCGGTGAGGGCGCTCAGTCTCTCCCGTAGTCGGCTCACACCGTCGGATACCCCGCTCATCGCCTGGTCAACCCCCGGAAATCAGGCGCGGAGATAGCCGGTGATCATCGCCACGAGCTCGTTCTCGAGCCGGGTGACGTCGATGGAGCCGGGCGCGGCGATGAGCTGGTGCACGGTCAATTCCACAGTGGACGCGACGAGCCGGGCGGCGGTGTCCTTGTCCCGCACGCGGACTTCGGGGTGGCCGTGGAGGAGGTTCCGCAGATCACCGATCATCTCCCATTCCAGCCGGGTGACGCGTTCCAGCAGTTCACCGGAGCGAGGTGCCTGCTCGATCATGATCTGCAGCAGCCGCGGATCGTCGAGATGGTTCTCGATCACCGTGTGCACGAATTCCCGGATGACGGTCTCGAGCGGCTCCGTCGAATCCTTGTACCGGCGCAGCGCGTCGGTGGCGCGGTCACCGTCGAGGTGACGGGTGAGCAGCTCGGCCAGGATCGCGTCCTTGTTCGGGTAGTACTGATACAGCGAGCCGATCGAGATCCGGGCCCGTTCGGCGATCCGGTTCGTCGTCCCCGCGGCGTACCCGTACTCGGCGAAAACGTGAGCAGCCGCGGTGAGGATGCGCTGCCTGGTCAGCTCGGCCCGGACCTGGCGTGGCTGTTTACGTGGCTGAAGCCGTCGTTGCTCCGACGTCATGACACTCCCGGTGAAGCGGCGCGAAAGCGAGTAGCGAGCGGGCTGAACAATTGCTCATAATTGTGCCATGACCAGCAGTGATACCCGTCCGCGCCGGCTTTCGCCCGAGGCGGTCCGTGCCCGGCTGGGGGAGCCGGAGGCCATGATCAGGGCCAAGGTCCACGACCGGATCGACCGGCACGGCCATCGGTTCATCGCCCATGCCCCGTTCGTGGCGATGGCGACCGCGGACGCGACGGGCCTGCCCGATTGCTCACCGCGCGGCGACTACCCGGGCTTCGTCAAGGTGCTCGGCGAGCGCACCCTGGCGATCCCCGACCGGCCGGGCAACAAACTCGCCGACTCCTTCCGCAACCTCGCCGAGAACGACGGCATCGGCCTGATGTTCGTGGTCCCCGGCGTGCGGGAGGTGTTCCGGGTCAACGGCCGCGCCTATCCCACCGACGAACCGGACGTGCTCGCCAGGATGCGCACCGAGGGCAAACCGGCGGAACTGGCGATCATCGTCGACGTGCTGGAGACCTTCTTCCACTGCGGCCGCGCGCTGATCCGGTCCCGGCTCTGGGATCCCGAGAGCCAGGCGCTGGCGGACGAACTGCCGTCCGTCGGCGAGATCGCCGCCGAGCAGATGGGCCTCGACGTCGATCCGGCCGTGGTGGAGGCCATGCTCGAAACCGGCTACCGGCAGTTGTACTGAGGTGAACTCGTTGATGCAGAAGACCGTTCTCGACCGCGTTGAACCGATCGCCGAAGGAACCGTCTCGCTCGTCCTGCGCGGCGCCGAAGGCCCCTTGGCTCCCTGGGAACCGGGTGCGCACGTCGATGTGGCGCTGCCGAACTGGCTGACCCGGCAGTATTCGCTGTGCGGGGATCCGGCCGATCGCGGCGGTTACCGGGTCGCCGTCCGGTACGACCGGCTGAGCCGGGGCGGTTCGGAGTACGTCCACCTGTTCCTGCGCTCGGGCCGGACACTCGACGTTTCCTTGCCGCGCAACAACTTTCCCTTGCTGCCCGCGCCGGAACACCTGTTCATCGCCGGCGGGATCGGTATCACGCCGCTCATGCCGATGCTGGCGGCGGCGGGTCCCTCGGCCAGGTTGGTGTACGTGGGCAGGTCCGAGGCGACGATGCCGTTCGCCGGCGAGCTCAAGGCCGCGTACGGCGACAGGGTGCGCCTTCACGCCACCGCCGAACACGGCAGGCCCGACTTCGCGGCGCTGGCCGCCGGGCTCGGCCGGGACGCGCTGGTCTACTGCTGTGGCCCGGAGTCGATGCTCGCCGCGGCCGAAGCGGCGTTCCCCGCGCATCGCCTGCATATCGAGCGTTTCCGGCCCGTGGCCAAGGAATTCGCGCCCGCCGAGCCGTTCGAAGTGAAGTGCGTCCGATCGGGGCGGACGGTGCCGGTCGCCGCGGAAGAGTCCTTGCTGGATGCCTTGAACCACGCGGGATTCCGTATTCCGTCCGGTTGCCGTGAAGGAGTTTGCGGCAGTTGCGAGATCGGCGTCGTCGGCGGTGAGCCGGAGCATCGCGACGACATCGGCGCGCCACCGGGACGGATGTACTGCTGTGTCTCCCGTGCGTCTTCAAGGCTCGATCTCGACCTTTGAATCGGTCGCCCGGACATGAAGGAATTTCCCCGAATTGCCGCCGGAACGGGCCGGTGTAACCCTGGTCATACCGAACGACACCACCACCACGAAGTACAGGAGTCGTCATGACCACCACCGAAATGCCCGCCGTCCACGAATGCACGGTCAGTGGCTGTTCGTACAACCACGACGGCTGCCACGCTTTCGCCATCACGGTCGGTGGCGGCAACGGATCGGCCGATTGCGGAACGTTCGTCCCGCTCAACACCAAGGGCGGACTCGATCGGGTGACCGCACAGGTGGGCGCCTGCTCCCGGACGGACTGCCGTCACAATTCCGCGCTGGAATGCACCGCATCGAGTGTCCGGGTGGGACCGGGCGAGGGTGACCACGCCGCCAACTGCCTGACTTACGCCCCGTAGAGACTCGCGTGAAGGCCCCTTCACGCGCTAGGGGCCGTGTCGCGAAAGCCACTTTCAGGACATCAGACGTCCCGAAAGTGGCTTTCGCGACGTGTTACGGCGGCGTCGAGGTGGTGAAGGCTCCCTTCGGTGCGTCTAACGCTAGGAAGGGAGCCTTCGGTGCTGCGGCCCGGCCGGGCTGAGGACCCCGCGGAGTGGGTCAGCTTCCGGCCTGGTCGCAGCTCGCGGCATCGGTGCCGAGCACCGGATCGGTCACCGGACGGTTCTGGATCGGAATGGTCTTCCCGGTGGTCAGTGCGCCGTCGCGAAGGGTGTAAACGGTGCGCGTGCCCGAGTAGGTGAGCGGGTTCGCGCCGACGTCGTCGGCTTCGGCGGCGACGGTTTCGAAGGTGCGGCCGCCGCCATCGAGCGGGGTGCACTGGTAACCCAGGTGGGCGGCGACACCGCCGCCCTCGGCGACCGACAGCGGCTTGCCGTCGTCGCCGACGACCTGGCGGAGGTTGCGGCCGTCGTAGTGCAGGGCGGTGAAGAACGTGGTGTTGGCGCCGACGGACTGGGTGACCATCAGCTCGGCGCGGCCGTCGCCGTTGAGGTCGGTGACGCGGGGAGCCTCAAGCGGGACGGAACTGTCCGCGCCGAGGTGGATCGAGGTGAAGGTGCCGTGCACGGTGGCGGAGACGACCTGGTCGTTGTCGCCGGTGAGCTGGGCGGTGACGCCCTCGATCTCACCGTCGCCGTCGAGGTCGGCCACGGTGGTGACGGGGTCGCCGGAAGGCGCGGCCGGCGGACTGCTGAGCGGGCTCGCCAGCGCCGGGACGACGGCGGCCAGGCTCAGCGCGGCGGCGACGCCGGTGATGGTGGCGGTACGGATGATGCCGGTGTGCTGCATGGTGTTCTCCCTCCCACGCTTCCGGTGAACTTTTCACCGAAAGTGCTCTCATGAGGGGAGACGGTCGCGGCGGGCGAACGTGCAGTGAGAGTGTGATGTGCCACACGAACGCAACCCGGTTGGCCCGCCCCGAGAGAGCGGGCCGCCCGGGTCAGCCGATCTGCCACAGCTGGAGCGCGGAGCCCGTGTCGGCCCGTTGGGTGACCGCGGCACCGTCCGAAGTGGACGCTGTCGTCAGCAGCAGACCGGAGCGGACGCTCGCGATCTTGTAACCGCCGCCGGGCTGTTTCGCCGCGGTCCAGCGCTGGTTGGTCCCGCCGGTGCACGTCCACTGGATGACGCGCGCGCCCGCGGTGGTGGCCCCGCCTTCGACGTCGGCGCACAGTTTCGAATGCGTGTTCGTCAGCGTGTAGGAACCGTCGGACTGCCGGGTGAACAGCCATTTCTGGTTGGCGCCCTGGTTCGGCGTCCAGGTGACCAGAGGGGTGCCGGCGGCCGTCGACGAGTCCGGGTCGTCGAGGTTCTTGCCGGACGCGGCCAGGGTGTGGACCCCGCCGAGAGTGCCGTCACCGGCATCGGTGAACTTCAGCGTCTGCTCGGCCGCGGTCCGGCCGCCGCCCACGGCGTTCCCGGTGCTGTCGGTCCAGGAACGCAGCGGTGTGGTCTCCGCGAGACGTGACGTCTTGCCGGACAGGCCGAGCACCAGCCCGCTGTAGCGGTTCACCAGCCGGAAGGTCCCTTTGTCCACAGTGGACGGGATGACGAACCACTGCTGACCGACCGTCGAGGACGACGTCACGGTGGGCTTCGCGCCCCACGCCCGGCCGGCCTGCACGGCATCGACACCGAGGAGCTGGCCGGTGGCGGCGTTGGCGATGCGGTACGAGCCGTCTCCGTCGGGCGAGAACTGCCACGCTTCGCTGTCGGAGCCGGTCGTGCTCGCGACCGACGTCGTCGCGGTCCCAGTGCCCTGCGCGAGAACGCGGCCGTCGCCGAGGCCGATCCGGTACTTGCGTGAAGTGTCCACAGGGGACGGTGCGGGCGCGGACGACGTGATGGTCTGGGTGGTGTACTCGCCGCCCGCGTTGTTCGAGCAGGCGACCGCGCAGTACGACCGGAACTGCTTGCCGATGATGGTCGAATTCGTCTTGTTCGCGGCGTCGACGAACCAGCGGTACCAGGACTGGTTGGTGTAGCTCCCGGTGTCGCCGATCAGCCGCCATTTCTGCGTCGTCAGATCGTCGGTCACGTAATAGCGCTGGGGGACCACGCTGTCCACGGCCTCCGGCGCGCCGATGTAGAGACCGAGATGCGCGTTGTAGGCGATGTTCATGATGAACAGATCCGATTTGCGCGGCAGTTGCCCGGCGGCGATCTGCTGGCTGACGTTGCCGGTGTTGGCGGGGTCGTAGTCGTCCGCGACGGGTGTGTAGCCGGTGTCGCCCGGGGCGGACACGGGGACCATGTTGCTCTCGCGGCCGCCGACGCCGGGCTGGGTCCAGCCGCCGTCGAACCACTTCTGCCACGAGCCGGACGCCATCTTGGCCGAGATCGGCGAGCGGGCGACGTGCGCCAGCCCGGTCATCGGGCCGCCGGCGCCGGCCTTCGGCACGATGCGCGAACCGTAGTAGACGTAGAAGTACCCGGAGGCCGTGTCCACGAACAGGCGTGGATCGCCGTCGCCGTAGTCGAAGGTCTGATGCGGGAACGCTGCCGTGTCACCCCGCTTGGTGCTGTACGGCGAAGTGATCGCGTGGTCCTTGATGGCCCACGTCTTCCCCTGGTCCTTCGACACGGCCATGTCGATCGCGTCGTAGTGGGAGAACGAATACGCGCCGAACGGCTCGGGCGTGAACTCGTTGTGGATCAGGCCGTACCAGTCGCCGGTGTCCGGATCGACCCAGGTGCCGACGAGATCGCAGAAGTTGCGCTGCGAATAGCCGGAGCCGGCGGGCGGGTCCGTGGACTCCTTGCCGGTGGGGCTGTTGTTGCAGCGCCAGGTCGTGTCGTCGTTGCGGTCGGCGGGGTTGGCCGGGTTCACCGCGGTGCTGATGGGGTGCTTGGTGAAGCTGTCGAAATCGCGTCCGCTGTAGAAGTCCCACTCGCGCGGCTGGTCCGCGCCGTAGAGCGCGGCCGCCTGCTGGAAGTAGAACGTGCCGTCCTTGTCGACATAGGTACTCGCCGGGGTGTCGGTGGTCGGGCTGAACGACTTCTTGGCGTCGACCGTGATGGTGTACGTCGCGTCCGGCGGCGCGGCGTCGGACGACACCGGTACCACCGTGGTCGCCGCCACGGCCAACGCCGCGGCGCCGAGAAGAGGCAGGGTCCGCATGACTCTCTCCCAAGGGTGACCCGCACCACATTTGGCGGGGCGGTCGCCGATGTTATGAACGTTATTGCGCGTAAGTCAACGCGTTCGCTCAACTTCAAGCGCCGTTCACGCAGTTATTGCGCGGAAAGTCCAAGCGGTGCCATGCGGAAGTCCAAGCTCAGTCCGTCGGCACGAGTGGCGGGTCGTCGGGAGGGGGAACGCGCGAACTCCAGCCACCGGGGACGGCCTGGATCCGCGATTCGCGGAAGCGCCCTGGGGAGACGCCGACCCGCCGGGTGAAGAGCCTGCTGAAGTAGGCGGCGTCGTCGTAACCGATCGCCTGTGCCACCTCCTGCACCGGCATTCGCGTGGTGGCAAGGAGTTCCTTGGCGCGGTTGAGGCGGAGGGCCAGCAGGTGGTCCTTCAAACCGGTCTCGGTGCTCCGGCGTACGGCGGCGCGCAGTTCGGACAGTGTCATGCCGCGGCGGGCCGCGATCTCCGCGACACTGATCGGCAACAGCGCGTCCCGCGCCAGCGCTTCCAGCAGGGAACCGTCACTCGGGGTGCTGTCGGCGGCGCGGCGCAAGGCCACCAGCAGGTGATGCACGGCGGCCGAGGCGTCGACCTGGGCCAGCGGACTGCCGCCTCGCGCGCAGCGCACGATCCGGCTCACGATGTCGCGGACGACCTCGACGTCGCCCAGCGGTAACACCGGCTTCGCGGGCGTGACGTAACCGAGCTCCACGTAGGCGTCCACGGCGGTGCCGTCGAAATCGACGAAACACTCTTCCCAGCCCTGCGCGGGATCGGGCGCGTAGTGATGACCGACCCCGGGGACGAGCCACAGCAAGGCGGGAGCGACGACCTCCTGGCGGTCCCCGCCGGCCACGGCGAACCACCCGCGCCCCTTGGACACCACGACGGCGACGTAATGGTCGAGCACGCGCGGTCCCACGACGGGCAGGGTTCCGTGCTGCAGTCCGACGCCGAGGCACACCAGCCCCAGCCGGCGATGCACGGCGGACGGTGTGAAGTACCGCATCCAGGTCCGGTAACCCATCCCCGCATCCTCGCGCAGGCGCTTCGGAGCGGCTTCGTGGGGCCGGGAAAAGGATTTCGTTCCCTTCGCTTCTTGATCGCGGCGAAATCCTCAGCGCGTCACCGTCTCTGCGGAATGGCCGGAAGTTCCGGTATACGTGGAAGGGAGGGCGCCGCCGGGGAGGACGGCATGGCGCTTCAAGCTAGGGGGAATTCCAATGTTCGACGCACGTCTTGTCGCCGATCACGTCAGTCCGCCGGCCAAACCGAAGATCAGAATCCTGTTCTACACCGATCTTGTCGGCTTCACCGGGAACAACGGCTTTTCCTTGGGTATCGTCCGCGATCTGATTCTGGCGAATCAGCCGTTCTTCGCCGATTTCGAGATCGATTTGATCAATAGACACGATGGCGGGCACGCCGTCAGCAAACTGACTTCCGACGTTCTAGCCGGATATGAGCAGGTGTGGTTCTTCGGTTTCCTGCCGTGCAATATGCCGGGGGAGCCGGAAAACGAGCTCGTGGACGCGGAAGTCGCCGCGCTGCGGGCCTGGATGGACGCCGGCGGTGGCGTGCTCATCACCGGCGACCACTCGAATCCGCGGCCGCCGGGAGCGGATCCGTCACTGCCCGATTACCTGAACCTCGGCCGGGCGCTGGGTCACCGGGTCCCGCGCGCGGGTGAGCTGCGGGTGTGGAACGACCGGCCGGATTCGAGTATCGAATTCAGCCACAACACTCACCAGCCGGACCCGTGGGGCAGCGACATCGACAACCCGATCCCGAACGATCTCGACCCGTACCCGCAGGAACTCATCCTGCGGAAGCGGCTCGGCAGGCCGCACGTGTTGTTCCAGGGCAGGCGTGGCCCGATCACCGTTTTTCCCGACCATATGCACGAAGGCCAGCTGCTCATTCCCGAGCGGTATCCGGCGGACGTGTGGCCGTCGGGGCGCGCGAGCCAGCCGAAACCCGAGATCGTCGCGCAGGGTACCGACAAACGCGACGGCAAGGTCTACGGCGTGACCAGCGCGTACGACGGTGTGGCGGCCGGGGTCGGGCGGATCGTCGCCGACGCCACGTGGCACCACTATTTCGACATCAACCTGTGGGGCTTCGAGAAAGGCGGCGAGGTGCTCGACCGCCTCACCGAGTACTACGTCAACCTCACGCTGTGGCTGGCGCCGAAGCCGGTCAAGCTGGAAGTGAACGGGCAGCTGCTGCACTGGCTTTCGCACAGTTTGAGCCTTCGCGCGGTACTGCCGGAGGGGTTCCGGGTGCCGGGGATCACCGCGGCGGGCCTGGTCCGCGAAGTCGGCGGGCAGAGCGTGCTCGACGACCTCGTGTGGCCGTTGGAAGGTGCGCCGGTGGTGCCGGAAGAACTGCTGCTCGGCGCCGTCGTCAAGGAGTCGGTCGCCGCGCTGAGCGGTGGGGACGTCGAGGCGTTCGACGCCGTGGGTGTCGTCGAGCGGGGCCTGCGGGCCGGGGCCGAAGAGTACGCCGCCGAGCTGCGAGCAGCGCTCGGTGCCGTCGAAGGCCTTGGGGAACGTATTTCGCAGGGTATTCGCTGACGTTCGTCGCCGTGAGTGATGTCGGAAGTAGGTGAAGGCCCCCTTCGCTGCGTCTAGCGCAGTGAAGGGGGCCTTCACGTAGTGCTGGGAAGCGGAACTCGCGTGCTTGGGGCGGAACTCGCGTGATGGGGGGCGGAACTCGCGTGCTTGGGGGCGTAACTCGCGTGATCGGGGACGCCTCAGGTGTCTGAAACGCGACCGTCCTCAGTGCTCACGAGGGTGAGGTGGAGCTGCCGCGCCCACCAGCGCACTTGCGCGGCCGAGTCGTCCGCCGCGGCTCCGGTGAGCCCGGCGCTGCGTCGGAAATCGCTTCCGTACAGGGCTTCCATGGCCATGGCCTGGTGCAGGGCGGCGACGGCGAGCCGCGTGTCGTCGAGGGAGCTGCCGGGCGGCCGGAGCCGGTGGAGGGCGTCGACGACCGGGTCGAGCATCCCGCTGCCAGGGTCG
This sequence comes from Amycolatopsis sp. NPDC057786, assembly GCF_042797905.1. Taxonomy (NCBI): domain Bacteria; kingdom Bacillati; phylum Actinomycetota; class Actinomycetes; order Pseudonocardiales; family Pseudonocardiaceae; genus Amycolatopsis; species Amycolatopsis sp. NPDC057786. The sequence continues at coordinate 3,995 of NZ_JBHVKW010000159.1, read as the reverse complement.
CGCCAGCCCGCCGCGTGCAGCGCCACCGCGAGCTCGCCGTAGCCGTTCCGGTACAGATCGTGTAGCGCCTCGACGAGTTCCAGCAGGTCGGCGCCGCGGTCCAACCAGTTCGCGAGGAGGTCGCGAAGGGCGTCCCGGAGACGTCGGCCACCGTGCCGGAGGAGTTCGGCGAGCAGTTTCTCGCGGTTGCCGAAGTGGTGGGCGACGCCGGCGTCGGTCATGCCGACCCGCGCGGCCACGGCTCGCATCTGGACGGCGGCGACACCGGACTCGCCGAGCAGCGAGGCCGCGGCGTCGAGGATCAGCCGCCGGGCCTCTTCGGGAGTCCGTCGTGCACGGGGTGTCGTCACGATCGGCATCGTACCTTGATGTGCCAAGGTATTCGCGCTACCTTGACAGGCCAAGGCAAGGGGGCTGTCATGACTGCAGAAATCAGGCTCGACCTGGGCGATGTCACTCTGCGGGGCACGGTGACCGGCGCCGGGCCGACGGTTCTGCTGTTGCACGCGGGCGGGGAACGCCGTGCGGTCTGGGTGCCGGTCGCCGCGGTGCTGGCCCGGCGCGGGTTCCGGTCGGTGGCCTTCGATCTGCGCGGTCACGGGGACAGTTCCGGCCGGGCGACCACGCTCCGGGCGCTGGCGGGCGACGTGGCCGGGATGATCGGAAGCCAACCCGCGCCGATCGTCCTCGTGGGCGCCTCGGTCGGTGGTTTGGCCGCCATCGCCGCGCTGGCGGACCCCGCCGTCGCGGCCAGGGCCTCCGGGCTCGTGCTCGTCGACGTCGTACCCGACATCGAACCGGCCAGGGCGCGTTCGTGGCTCGACTTCCACGGGCTCGGCGGTCGCTACACCCGCCTGGTGGAGGACGTCCTCGGCTCGGGTCCGGCCCTGCTCGCGACGGCCGGGGCCCTGGACTTGCCCATCCTGGTGGTGCACGCGGGGCACGACTCACCGCTTCGCGACGTCGATGTGGATCGTTTGCGCACGGTCAACCCCCGGGTCGCCGTAGCCGGTGTCCCGGCGGCGGGTCACCTCGTGGCGAGGGATGCTCCGGAAGCCCTCGCGGACCTCGTGTCGGCGTGGCTTTGTGGCATCCGTCACGGGACGGTTTCGACGCCGGGGGTGGCCGGGCAAGATCTGTGATGGACGTATGCGGCGCAGGTGAACGACAACGTCGTGCACTCGGCGCTACCAGTTGGTAACTTATTGTCGGGTCATCGAAAACCCCATAAGAAGCGGCAACATCGCGCTGCCTACAATGTCGGGCATGACCTACAGCGAACCAGCGCGATCAGCTGCCCCCCGCACCGGATCGCTGGCGTCCGCCTCCTCCTCGGCCGTCTTGGCAACGGGAATCACGATTTATGGATGCGGACAGGACGAGGCCGCCCTGTTCCGGGAGATGGCACCTCGTTTCGGTATTGTGCCGACCATTGTCGATGAGCCGGTATCCGAGGCCAATATCGAACTGGTCTCCGGAAACAGGTGTATCAGTATCGGTCATAAGACCAAGGTCACGAACTCCATTCTTCTCGCGCTCGGCAAAGCGGGCGTGAAATACATCTCCACGCGGAGCATCGGCTTCAATCACATCGATGTGGAGTACGCGGCGAGCGTCGGCATCACCGTCGGCAACGTCGCCTACTCGCCGGACAGCGTCGCCGACTTCACGCTCATGCTCATGCTGATGGCGGTGCGCGACGCCAAGTCCATCATCCGCCGCACCGAGGTCCACGACTACCGGCTGAACGAGGTGCGCGGGAAAGAGCTGCGCGATCTGACCGTCGGAGTGGTGGGAACAGGGCGTATCGGGGTCGCCGTCCTGGAGCGGTTGCGCGGTTTCGGCTGCAAGGTGCTGGCCTACGACACGGTGCTGACCGCCTCGGCCGAGTACGTCCCTCTCGACGAATTGCTGCGGCAGAGCGACATCGTGACACTGCACGTGCCGCTCACCACGGACACCTATCATCTCCTCGACGAGAAGAACATCGAGCGGATGAAGGACGGCGCGTACATCATCAACACCGGACGTGGTCCGCTTATCGAAACCGAAGCCCTCATTTCGGCACTGGAAAGCGGAAAGCTGGGCGGAGCGGCGCTGGACGTCCTCGAAGGAGAGGAAGGCATCTTCTACGCGGACTGCAGGAACAAGGCGATAGAGAGCAAAACGTTGCTGCGGTTGGAAAAACTGTCGAACGTGCTCATCAGTCCGCATACCGCCTATTACACGGACCACGCGCTGAGTGACACTGTTGAAAACAGCATCATCAATTGTCTCCAATTCGAAAGCGGGAAGTAGTATGGGTAGGCTGAAAATCGGAATTCTGTTCGGCGGGCTTTCCGAAGAACATCCTATCTCCATCAAATCTGCGCGCGAGGTCCAGAAGCACCTCGACCTCGAGAAGTACGAGCCGTACTACATCGGGATCACCCAGAGCGGTTCCTGGATGCTCTGCGACGGTCCCGCCGAGGATTGGGAGAACGGGAACGTCCGTCCGGCCGTGCTGTCGCCGGACCGCGGGGTGCACGGTCTGCTCGTCCTGGACGAGGGCAAGTACGAGACGATCGCCCTCGACGTGGTGCTGCCGGTGCTGCACGGCAAGTTCGGCGAAGACGGCGCGATGCAGGGCCTGCTGGAGATCTCTGGCATCCCCTACGTCGGCTGCGACCTCCCGAGCTCGGTCATGTGCATCGACAAGTCCCTCACCTACTCCGTCGTCCGCGGCGCGGGCATCGCGACGCCGACCTTCTACATCGTCACGCCGGACAACGACGTCGACCCGGACCAGCTGAACTACCCGGTCTTCGTGAAGCCCGCCCGCTCCGGCTCGTCGTTCGGCGTCAGCAAGGTCTCCTCGAAGGAAGAGCTGCCCGCCGCGCTGGCGGAGGCACGCCAGTACGACGCCAAGGTCCTGATCGAAGAGGCCGTCATCGGCAGCGAGATCGGCTGCTCGATCCTCGGCAACGACGAGGACCTGTTCGCGGGCGAGGTCGACCGGGTCGCGCTGACCCACGGCTTCTTCAAGATCCACCAGGAGGAGAGCCCCGAGACCGGCTCCGAGAACTCCAGCTTCATCGTTCCGGCCGACATCCCGGACGAGGCGCGCGACCTCGTCCAGGAGACGGCCAAGGTCATCTACCGCGCACTGGGCTGCCGCGGGCTCGCGCGCGTCGACCTCTTCCTCAAGGAGGACGGGAGCGTGGTGCTCAACGAGGTCAACACCCTGCCGGGCCTGACCTCGTACAGCCGTTACCCGCGCATGATGAACGCCGCCGGCCTCTCGCTCGGCGACGTGATCGACCGGCTGGTGAACCTGACGCTGGCGGGCCGTGACGAATGAAGGATGATTTCGTCTTCGTAGACGAGGTCGTCTCCGGAATTCGCTGGGACGCCAAGTACGCCACGTGGGACAACTTCACCGGCAAGCCGGTGGACGGGTACCTGGTGAACCGGATCGTCGGCACGCGGGCGTTCTGCGCGGCGCTGGAGCAGGCGCGGGACAAGGCCGAGGAGCTCGGCTTCGGGCTGCTCCTGTGGGACGGGTACCGCCCGCAGCGCGCCGTGGACCGCTTCATGCGCTGGGCGGAAGAGCCGGAAGACGGCCGGAAGAAGGCCAGGCACTACCCGAACATCGACCGGCCTCAGATGTTCGAAAAGGGCTACGTGGCCACCAAGTCGGGCCACAGCCGCGGCAGCACCGTGGACCTGACGCTCTACCACCTGGACACCGGCGAGCTCGCCGACATGGGTGGTGACCACGACCTGATGGACGTCGTCTCGCATCACGGGGCGGCGGGTGTCACGGAAGAGGCCGCGAAGAACCGCGCGCACCTGTGCGCGGTCATGGAGGGATCGGGCTTCAGCTCGTACGAGTGCGAGTGGTGGCACTACAACCTGAAGGACGAGCCCTACCCGGACACTTATTTCGATTTCCCCATCGCGTAGGTGTCGCGCGTGAAGGCCCCCTTCCCTCGGTTCAGCCGAGGGAAGGGGGC
>NZ_JBHVKW010000158.1:0-13630 GCF_042797905.1 Amycolatopsis sp. NPDC057786 | reverse complement strand
AGCCACTTTCGCAACGTTGAAGGTTGCGAAAGTGGCTTTCGCAACACGCCCGGCCGGCCGACTCGGCACGGGAGTCCCGGTGCTGCCTGGGATGCCGTGAAGGCCTCCTTCCCCATCCTGAAGGTAGTCAAGGAGGCCTTCACGGAGCACGCGGCTGTCGGCCTTACTGGCAGGCTTCGCACTCCGGGTCGTCGATGCGGCACGCGGCACCATCGGTGAGCGGGAAGTCGAAGTCGTCGAGAGCGGGGACGGCCAGAGCGGTCTCTTCCGGCGTGGTGGTGGCGGACATGTCACTCCCTTGGTACGGAACGGGTCTTACCTCTCTGTAGCGCTGAAGATCGCCGGTCATTCCGTGACGCCCGCCACAAGGCTCAGTCGGCCGCCCGGAGCAGCGTTTCCGCGTCGTCCACCGCCTTGGCGAGCGCGTCGGGGTCCGCGCGCAAACCCGCGATCACCGTGTCGATCTCGCGCAATCCCGCGCGCTGCAACAGCCGTTTCTCGTTGGTGACCCACTCGCCTCGGGCCGCGAGGACCGCGTGCGCCGTCTCCATCGCGGCCGTGGCCAGCGCGCCCGCGACCTCCGTGGCCTGCCCGCGCGGGACGAAGGCGCCGCGGGTGTAGCGCAGGGTCAGTTCGGCGCGGCCTCGCCACATCGCCGGCGCCGTTTCCCGCAACGCTTCCGGGTAGTCCGGCCGCGGCAGGTCGCCGCGCAGCACGCGGTTGACCGCGAGTTCGGCGACGGGCAGGTAACTCGGGACGCCCGCGAGGTGGAACATCAACGGCTCCCAGTGGAACCGGCCTTCCGTGGCCTCGGCGAGATGATGTTCGACGGAGCCGAGGTCGCGGTAGTGGACGTCGACCTGCCTGCCGTCGATCGTGAGCCAGGCTCCGCCGTTGAACACGCCGCCACCCCACGCGCCGAGTGCGGAGACCTCGCCGTCCCATCCGACGGCGCGCAGGTCGGCCGGGTCGAAGCCGCCGCGGTAGTAGACGGCGAGATCCCAGTCGCTGCCGGGGCCGTGGGTGCCTTGCGCGCGTGACCCGCCGAGGGTGACGGCGTGCACCGAGGGAAGCGCGGCCAGCGTGTCGGCCACGTGGGCAAGGAAAGTGTCGTCGTTCATCGCGCGGACGAGTTTAGGGTCGGGCCCGCGCGGACGCGAACGGTTTTGAGCGCGCGAGACAGCTCCGTCTACAGTGGACTCGATGGGTCCTCGCCGCGATCGTCGTGCTCAACCGACCCCGAGCGGCAGCGTGGCCGCCACCCCCTTGGCGTGCCTTCCGTCGAGCCGCTCCAGGGTGAGCCCGGCCCGGCGGGCGGCGAGTTCCAGGTCACGCACCGCGTGTTCCACCGCCTGCGTTCCCGCGGCGGCGATCCGGATCGAGGCACTGACCCGCGGTTCGGTCTCGGCGGCGCTCCGGCGGGCGGTCACCGCCAGTGTCACCGCGGACCCGGGGGCGGCGGCGAGCAGACGGCGCGAGAGATCCGCCGTGAGCACCGGGGAAAGCGCGTCCCAGCCGTCGAGGCGGAACGTCGCCTGGCAGATCGGTCCGCTGTGCCAGAACCGCCAGTCCTCGCGGATACGCGCACGGCCCGCCGTCACGTGCGCCAGCGAGGCGAGGACGCCGAGGACCTCGTTTTCGGCGAGCGCCCGCACCGGCAGCCCGCCGCGACGAAGCTGCCGCCGCACCCGCCGGACGGTGTTCCCGAGCGCCTGCCGCACGTCGGCGTCGCGGTGGACGTCGACGGTGCGCAGCGCCTGCAACGCGACCCAGCCCCGCGGCGGCCGCGAACGGTCCGCGCCGACGTGGTGGATGACCTGCGCGGCGACGTCCGACGCCTGTTCACGGGTGGGCGGCAGCAAGGTCAGCGGCGACGGCATCGGCTGCTCGCGTGCGGCCGATTTCGGTTGCAGCACGGCGGTGACCCCGTCGGCGCGGCTGACCATGAACACCGTCTCGTCGCCGATCTCGCCCGCGGTCCCCGTCGCTTCCGGCGACAGCAGGCGCAGCAGCGCCCGGCCGGCCTCACCCGAGTCCCGGAGATCCCGGTCACGGTCCCGCGTCAGGTAGCCGGACGCCGAACCGAGCCAGGCGTAGAGCCAGCGGCCGCGGATCCGCACGGTGGTCAGCGCGAGGACCACGACGGCGGCGGTGACCACCGCGGCCGCCAGCGGCCATGGCCGCCCCGCCACCAGGACGAGCGCGACGAGCACGAGTTGCCAGCACACGATCTGCGGCACCCCGATCCCGCCGAACCGCCCGGACCGCCGCACCGGAACGGGCGCGGGCGGATTCGGCCGCGGCGCGCCGGGCACCGGAGCGGGGACGGGTGCCGCGGCGAAGCCTCGCGGTCGCTGCTCCGCCTGCCGAGCGGCGGTGAGCGCGGCCAGCGCGGCCTCACGTGCGGCGGCCCGCGCGGCGGGCGCGGCGTAGGCGAGCTGATCGGGAAGGGCCTCGGCCCGCGGCGCGGCCGGTGCGACTTGGGGAAGCGGCGGAGGCGGTGCGTGATACCGCACGCTCGTCCTGGCCGCGCCGGGATCGGTCATCGTTATGCCTCCTCAACCGTGTCGCCTCAGGCTGCCCGGCCAACATGAGGTTTCGATGACACGGCGCCCCCCGAGCCCGAGACAGGCTGTTTCATCGAAATTTCATGGTCGCTCTCTAGCTTGATCGCGTGAACACCGAGAAGCGGTTCAGCGCGGTGGCCAGGACGAGAATGGCCGTGGCGCTGGTGGTCGCGGGCTGCCTGGCGCTGGTCGGCCTCGCCGTGACCGGACAGGCGGCGACCCCGCAACGCCTGGAATTCGTCCAGGTCGGTCACTGGGTCTACAACGACGCCGCCCAGTCCGCGTTCCACGTCGACGGTTCGACGAACCGCGTCGACGCGCGCGCGGACGTGCCCGGCGCGAACGGCAGCCAGGTGGCGCAGGGGGACGGTTCCGGCTACGTGGTCGAGCGGAACCGCATCACGGAGTTCGACAAGGCGACCTTGAGCGTCGAGGAGTCCGTGCTGCCGCCCGCGCCGGAAACCCCGTTCGTGATGGAGGTCTCGGGCGGTCCGTACCTGGTCTACCGCAACGCCGGCCAGATCGTGCGGCTCGGTGACCCCGCCGCGACGGTGCCCGCAGGGGGGCCACTGTCCCGGCCGGTCGCGACGACCGAGGGAACGGTGTGGACGCACCGCGTCGACAACGGCTCGGTCTGCGAACTGCCCAAGGGCGCCGCCGTCATGACCTGCCCCGCGCAGCTCCCGCCGGGACACGGCGGCGGGCTCACCCTCGTCGGCGACCGGCCGGTCGTGCTCGACACCACCGGCGACAGCCTCCACCGCGTCGGCCCGGACGGGCTCGGCGACGGCCTTCCGCTCGGCATCAAGCTCTCGCCGTCGGCACAGGTCGCCAACAGCGCCGTCGGCGACCGGCTGGCCATCGCCGACCCGGAGCGCAACCAGCTCCACCTCATCGACATCAGCGGTCTCGACCAGGACCGCCCGTCCGCGAAGCCGATTTCCGTCGAGCTGTCCAAGGGCAGCCGGTTCAACGGCCCGCTCTCCTCGTCGAACGTCGTCGCCATGGTCGACGAGACCCGCGGCGAGGTGCTGACCTACGACGCCACCGGCAAGCTCCGGTCCACCACGAAGGTGCCGGGCCAGGGAACGGCGCCGAGGCTGGCCAAGGGCGAGGACAACCGGATCTACGTCGACAGCTCCGACGGCTCGCACGTCCTGGTCGTCAACGGCGACGACGGCACGGTGGTCGACGTCGACGTCGACAAGGCGGCCAGCAGCCAGACCGCTGGTGCGCCGTCGGCCGATCCGGAACCCTCGGGTGACCAGCCGCCGCCGCAACAACAACAGCAACAGCAGGCTCCGCCGAACACCCAGCAGGCGCCGCCCCCGCCGGTGGCGAAGGCGACTCCGCCCGGCGCGCCGAGGAAGGTGAGCGCGACGTCCGGGGACGGCTCGATCAAGGTCTCGTGGAGCCCGGCCGCCGACAACGGCGCGCGGATCACCGGCTACCGGGTGACCTGGACCGGAGGGTCCACGCGAGTCGGGGGATCGTCACGAGGGGCGACGATTTCCGGGCTGCGCAACGGAACCCCGTACGTGGTCACCGTGGTCGCCGAGAACTCGGCGGGGATCGGCCCCGGCGCCAGCGCCAAGGCGGTCATCCCGGGACCCGCGAACCGGCCCGCCGGCGCGCCGGTCGTCACCGCGAACGCCACCGCGGGCGGCAAGGTTTCGGTGAGCTGGACCCAGCCCGACCTCCGCGGCGGCACGCTGGTGCACTACCTGGTCAGCGTGACGGGCAAGGGGCAGCGCACGGTTTCGGGCACGTCCGCGGACTTCACCGGGGTCACCGGCACCGCGACCGTCACGGTCCGCGCGGTGACGAAGTTCGGTTCGGGCTCCACGCTCACCGGCGCCACGGGCAGCCGGAAGGTCACCGTCCCGGTGCCGTCGGATCCGCCGACCATCACCATCTCCACCGTCCGGATGGGGACGACGGGTCTGGTCGTCGAGGTCAGGGCCGACGGGAAGGGCGCGTCCGCGACCTGCCAGGCGGAGTTCAACGGTGCCCGCTCGGCTTCGAAGGCCTGCTCGGGTGCCACCAGCTTGCCCATCAACAACGTGATCTTCGGCGGAGCCATCACGGTGACCGCCACCATCAAGACGTCCGGGGGAACGGGTTCGGACAGCTGGACCGGGGTGCCGTCGATGAACGGCGGCGCGCTGGTCTGGCTCGGCCCGATGGCACTGGTCGGCCTGCGCCGACGAAAGGAAAAGGAACTTCTGTGACGCTCACACCCAGGGTCGCCTTCGAGCAGATCGCCGAGAACGTGCAATCGGTGGTGCGCGGCAAACCGGAGGTCGTCCGGCTCACCGTGGCGGCGCTGTTCGCCGAAGGGCATCTGCTGATGGAGGACGTGCCCGGTGTCGGGAAGACGACCATCGCGCGCTGTGTCGCCGCCAGCATCGGCGGCCGGTGGAGCCGGATCCAGTTCACCCCCGACCTGCTGCCCGGCGACATCACCGGCGTGATGGTCTACCACCAGAACAACGAGCGGTTCCAGTTCCACCCCGGCGGTATCTTCGCCAACGTGGTGCTGGCCGACGAGATCAACCGGGGTACGCCGAAGACGCAGGCCGCGCTGCTGGAGGTGATGGCCGAACGCCGTGTCACCGTCGATTCGGTCGGTCAGGCGGTGCCGAGGCCGTTCCTCGTGGTGGCCACGCAGAACCCGATCGAACTGGAAGGCACCTACCGGCTGCCCGAGGCGCAGCTGGACCGGTTCCTCATGCGTATTTCGGTCGGTTACCCGGATCTGGAATCCGAGATGCGTGTGGTGATGGGCGACTGCGCCGGCGTGACGCCGGACGAGCTGAAGCCGGTGCTGAGCATCGCCGACGTCCAGTCGGTCATCGACGAGGTCCGGAAGTCCCATCTGGCACCGGAAATCGTCAACTACGCGGTCCGGCTCGCCGCGTCGAGCCGGTCGCATCCGGACGTCCGCTACGGCGCGAGCCCGCGGGGCAGCATCGCACTGATCCGGGCGGCACAGGGGCTCGCGGCCACCTTCGGCCGCGACTTCGTCACCCCCGACGACGTCAAGGATGTCGCGCATCCGGTGCTCGACCACCGGCTCGTGCTGACCCCCGACGCGGAACTCAACCAGCGGCGGACCGCCGACATCGTCGACGAACTCCTGGGCGCGACGGCCGCTCCCATGGCCGCGATGGGGAGGTAGGCGTGCGGCTCACCCGCCGCGGCGTCATCGTGCTGGCCTTCGCCGCCGGGTCCTACGCACTCGGCGAACTGGCCGGGTACACGTTTTTCCGTGCCTTCGCGGGGATCGCGGCGGGCGCGGTGCTGATCGCGCTGGTCACCACGAGGTTCCGGCCGCAGGTGGAGATCGGCCGGACCGTCCAGCCGGACCGGGTCGAACGGGGGAAGCCCGCGCTGGCCTCCCTCGTCGTGCGCAACACCGGTGCCCGGCGGCACGGCGGTTTCGCCGCGGGGGACGGGATCGGGAACGAGACGCACAGCCTGCGGGTCCGCCCGCTCGCGCCCGGCGCCGAAGCGACGTACCACTACGAGCTTCCGACGACGACCCGCGGGAAACTGCGCGTCGGGCCGCTCGTGGTGCACCGGCCCGACCTGTTCGACCTCGCCCGCGGTGACCGGACCGTCGGGGATTCCGCGTGGTTGTGGGTGCATCCGCGACGGCATTCGGTGCGCGCGGCGCAAGCCGGGCATCCGAGGCACCACCACGAAGGCCCGATCACCGACCCGCCGCTGCGCGGTTCGGCGGATCTGCGCGCGGTGCGGGAGTACGTGGTCGGCGACGAGGTCCGGCATCTGCACTGGAAGGCGACGGCCAGGACCGGGCGCCTCATGGTGCGCGAGTACGCCGACCCCGCCCAGCCCCGGTTCACCACCGTGCTCGACACGCGGCCCGCGTCGATGACGCCCGCCGTTTTCGAAGAGGCCGTCGAGGTGGCCGCTTCGCTGTTCTACGCGTCGGCGTCCTCAGGGCAGCACTGCCGCCTGATCACCTCCGCCGGTGCGGACACGCTGACCGACAGCGGGGTGCGCGCGGCGAGGACGCTGCTGGACGAACTCGCGCTCGTCACGCAGGACGCGGCGGACGGCGCGCCGTTGCTGCCCTCGGCCCTCGCCGCCGCCGAACGCCCCGGCGGGGTGCTCGTGGTGATCACCGGCCCGGACGCCGATCTCGGCCACACGGCCCGCTGGCGGCCCGACACGGTGGTCCGGCTCGGTGATCTCCGGCCGTCGGCGGGCTCCGGCGGAGTGATCATCGCGGTCGACGCCGCCGGTGCCGCGGCCCAATGGAACTCCTTGGTGGGCAAGGCATGAGCGCCCGGTTCGATCGGTTCGCGGTCGCCGGCCTGCTCGGCGCGACGGGCGTCGCCGGGCTGCTGTTCGCGCCCGTGTTCGGCTGGGCGGAACTGCTCGTGCCGGTGCTCGTGGTCGTCCTGGTCGCGTACGGCTGCGTCGAACTGACCGCGAAGTTCCCCAAGCTGATTCCTTATCGGCCGCTGCTCGTCGCGGTACTCGGTCTGCTCGGGCTGATCGAGACGGTCTTGACGCCGACGACGTTCGCCGCGCTGCCGACGGGCGCTTCGGTGCGCGCGCTGGCGCGCGGCTTCACCGAGGGCTGGCAGCTCACGTTGCAGTCCACCTGGCCCGCGTTGCCTGTTCCCGAACAGCTGCTGTTCGTCCCGCTGTCGGTACTGCTCGCCGTCGTGCTCGGGCTGGAACTGCTGCTGCGACTGAAGAAGCCGCTCGTGGCGCTCGTGCCCGTCTTGGCCGTCGCCGGGTTGGCGCAGGCGTATGAGGCGTTGACGGGACTCGTCGCGGTGGCGGCGGCGCTGGGGTTCGCGCTGCCCGCCGGGCTCCTGCTGTGGTCGGGGCGCCGCGTCCGGTCCGTGAGCCGGGCACCCGGCGTGCCGCGTTCCTGGCGGGTGACGGGGTCGGCGGTCTGGCCCGCACTGTCCACTGTGGTCGCACTGGTCGCCGGATCGGTCGCGTTCGCCGCGCTCGACCCGGTCGGCCGCGATCCCTTGACGCTCAAGGACACCCAGGCCGCGCCGCCGCCGAGGAGCAGGGTCGCCAACCCGCTGGACGAGATCGCCCAGCGGCTCATCCGGCCCGGCGAGGAGGTGTTCCGCTACCGCGGCGACACCCCGGTCGACCAGTGGCGCCTGATCGTGCTCAACGGTTTCGACGGCGCGAACTGGCTGTCCGATTCCCGGCTCCACCGGCTCGGTGCCGGTCTGGACGGCGCTCCCGGCGGTACGGGAGGCAGCGCCGAACTCAAGGTGCGCGGGCTTTCGGGACCCTGGCTGCCGAGCCATCAGGATCTGACCGGGGTGGACGGTCTGGCCCCGCTGGTGGACCAGGCCGCGGGCACGCTGATGCTGGAATCGCCGTCGAGCACCCCGGTGCGGGACTACCGGCTCAGCTGGTCGTCACCCGAGGTCGATCTCGGTTCCGGCGAAGTCGACGCGCGCGCACCGGGCGGTCTCGGCGGACTCGGCGCGGTGCCGCCCGACGTCGAGCAGGTGGCGAAGGACGCCATGCGCGGGCTGCGCCCGACGTTCCAGTCCGCGTTGCAGCTGGAACGGTTCCTCAGCACGAACTACCAGGTCGCGACGGGCACGGAGGAGCTGCCGACCGGGCACGGCTGGCCGCAGCTTCGGCATTTCCTGCTGGAGAGCAAACGAGGGACGAGCGAGCAGTTCGCCGCCGCGTACGTGGTCTTGGCGCGGATGAGCGGAATCCCGGCGCGGCTCGTCGTCGGATTCCGTGGTGCGGCAGAGAAGGACGGCGACACGCACGTCGTCCGGAACCGCGATGTCCTGGCGTGGCCCGAAGTCGCGGTCGCCGGGGCGGGCTGGGTCGCGCTCGACCCCACCGCCGCGGCGGTCGGGTCCAGCCGGAGCCAGGCAGGCCCCGGCAAGGCGGTCGCCAAGGCGAGGGCCCAGCTGCCCGCCGAACAGCAACTGCGGCCACCCCAGCTCCCGCCGGGCACGCGGCCGGACTCCGCCGAAGACCAGAACGCGGAAGCGGGGGTGAGCTGGTGGTGGCCCGCCCTCGTCGGCGCGATCGTCCTTTTCGGACTCCTGTGGCTCGCGGGGGTTCCGGCGGCGAAGGCGGTCCGCGCTCGACGGCGCCGTCGCCGGACCGGCGAGGAAGGCGTGCTCGGCGCCTGGGACGAGATCCGCGACCGGCTGCGCGCGCACGGGGTGCCGTTCCGGATCGGGATGACCCCGCGCGATCTCGCCGAATCGGCCGGATCGCTTGCCGGGGAAGGGATCCGCGAGCCGGTCGCCAGGCTGGCCAAGGTGCTGGACGTGACGCTGTGGTCCGGTGTCCCGGTGGGCGACGGCGCGGTCCGGAAGGCGTGGCAGGAGGTCGGCGAGGTGCGCCGGGGTCTGGCCGCCAGACCGTTCGCGGCTCGGGTGCTGGCGGCACTCGAGCCGCGAACCCTGGTGCCGGTCAAGGGTCGTAAAGAGGGCTGAAGGGCGCTTTCCCCGCATGCCATGGGGGGAAAGCGCCCTTCACCGCGTCCTATGCGGGGAAAGTCCCCTTCAGCTCACGGGTTGCAGCGGGCGCCTCGGATCGCGACCGGTTCGGTGGTGTAGATGTGGCGGCCGTCGGTCGCCCTGAGCTGGAAGCAGTACCGGCGCGCCGGATCGACCGGTACGTCGAGGCTGCGCTGGCGGTGGGCGACGAGCTGTTTCGTCTCGAGCCGCTCGCCAGCCATGATCACGACGAAGTCCAGTTCGCCTTCCGCGGTCCAGGTCAGCTGCACGTGATCGCTCTGGTCGCGCGGCGGGGCGAGCGCCAGTTTGACGTCCGGCGCCGGAGCGGAAACCGGTGCGGGCGGCGGGACCGCGGCCGCTACCGGGACGGCCTGACCGCCGATCTCCGCCGGGCCGAGTACCAGCGGCACCACGGCCAGCCCGGCGGCGAGCACTCCGGCGCCCGCGAGCGCGACGGGCTTCCAGGGAAGCCGTCGCTCGGTCTTGAGCGGGCCGCTGAACTCGCGGATCAGGGTCCGGCCGCCCGAGGGCGGCGCTTGCACCACCTGGACCGGCACCGGGGCCGCGGGCCGCCGGACCACGGCGAAGTCGTCGAATTCGACGTCGGCGTCTTCTTCTTCGGCCGGTACGTCGACGGGTTCCCCGGTGACGACTTCGCCGCCGGGCTGGCGCAGCTTCGTGAACAGCCGCGCCAGCGACGCGACGTCCTGCGGCCGGTCGGCCGGTTCCTTGGCCAGCAACCGGAGGATCGTGGCGGAAAGTTCCCTCGGGACGCCAGGGTCCTGGATCGGCGCGACCGGTTCCCGCAGCACCTGGAGGATCCGTTCGCCGGGCTGCTGCCCGGTGTGCCGGGGAAAGGGCGGGGTGCCGGTCAACGCGGCGTAGAGCACCGCGCCGAGTCCATAAAGGTCGGACGCGGGGGAAAGCGTGTCGTCGCGCAGGGTCTCCGGTGCGGTGTACTCGACCGCGTACATCGGGTCGCGCGGGAAGCGCCGCCGCAAGGCCACCCCGAAGTCGGCGAGCACGAATTCGCCGGAGGCGCGGTACAGCACGTTGTGCGGGCTCACCCCGCCGTGCACGACGTCCGCGCCGTGCGCCGCGGCGAGCGCCGACGCGATCGCGGCGCCGAGCGCGAGCACGTCGGGAACTCCCAGCCTGGCACCGGAATCCAGCAGACCGGCGAGTGAACCAGGGCACAGTTCGCGGCGGATCCCGGATCGGCCGCCCGCGTCGGTCAGGACGTCGTCGATCTGCAGCACCGAGCGCGTCGAACGCACGGCGGCCAGCGCCTTCCGCTCGCGTTCCAGCCACGAGGAGGTCTCGCGGTCGAAGGCGCCGGGGAACATCTTGATCGCGAAGTCGTTGCCCGTAGCGGGATCCCGGCCCGCGTAGACGGTGGCGATGGGGCCCTGGGCGAGCAGCCTCGGTCCGCCGACTCCTGTCTCGATGCTCATGACCCCATTGTCGCGCAAGAAGACCCGATTCGGCGCACTTTCCCGGCGGCAGGTTCCTGCCGCCACGGCCCGGCGGCCCGCTCGCTGGCCGACCCTTTTCCCATGCAGACTGCCGGCCTGGTCAGGGTCACCATCACCACTCCGCACCGGCGCATCGACATGGCGCTGCCGGAACACGCGTCCGTCGCCGAAATCCTCCCCGGCCTGCTCGCGCGGGCGGGCGAGGGAATGGCGGACGACGGGGTCGCCGGCGGCGGCTGGCAGTTGCGCCGCGCCGACGGGACACCCTTCGATCTGGACCGGACGCTGGGCGCGCACCGGGTCCGGGACGGGGAGATCCTCCATCTGACACCGCGCCGCGCCGAATGGCCGGAGCCCGAGTACGACGACCTGGTGGACGCGATCGCCACCGGCTCCGGCCGCACCGGCAAGGCATGGGGGCCGCGGCACACGCGGCAGGCGGGCCTGGCCGTCGGCGGGGTCGCGATGTCCTTCGGTCTGCTCGCCGTACTGCGCGCCGGCCCGCCGTGGACGGCACCGGCGTCCTGGGCGCTGGCGGTGTCGGCGCTGCTGCTGGCCGCGGGTGTCCTGCTCGCGCGGGCACTGCGCGACGCCGGCGCCGGAGCGGTGCTCGCCGCCGTCGCGCTTCCGTTCGCCTTCGCCGGCGGCGGTCTCCTGCTGGCGGGCGAAGACCCGATCGGCGCGCTGTCCGCCGGCCATCTGCTGCTGGCGAGCGCGGCGCTGCTGCTCGCGGCCGTCGTCGGCCATCTGGGGGTGATCGCCGCGCCCGAACTGTTCGCGGGCGCCGCCACCGTCGGCCTGCTCGGGGTGCTCGGCGGCTGGCTCGCCACCTTCGACGACCTGGCGGGTTACCGGTCGGCGGCCGTGCTCGGCGGTGGGGTCCTCGTGCTCTCGACCACGTTCGCGCCGCTGGCGCTGCGGCTCGGCCGGGTGCCGATGCCGGTGCTACCGAGATCGACCGCGGACCTGGTCCGCGACGATCCCCAGCCGCCGCTCGATCTCGTGCACGCCGCCGTCGCCAGAGCGGACGCGCTGCTCACCGGGATGCTGGGCGGCGCGGCGATCGTCGTCATGTACTGCCAGCTGCAGCTGATCCGCAGCGACAGCGAGGCCGCGGTCGTGCTCGTCGCCCTGCTCGCGGCCGGTTTCCTGGTGCGGGCGCGGTTGTACCCGATCCTGCGGCAGCGGCTGCTGGTGCTGGTGACCGGGATCTTCGGCGCCGCCTGCCTGCTGGCGGGACCGCTCATGGCGGACCGTTCGCTGCTGCTCGTCCTTGCCGGGCCGCTGTCCTTGGCGGTGGCGGCGGGCGTGATCGCCTCCGGTGTCGTGCTGAGCACCCGCGCCGCCAACCCGTATCTCGGCCGAATGGCCGAATACTTCGAGATCCTGGTGACGGTCGCCGTCGTCCCGGTGGCGTGTTCGGTGCTCGGCCTGTACGGCTACGTGCGCGGGCTGGGGGGCTGAACCCATGGCGTCCAAACGGGATCAACTGCAGGCGTATCAATTCCTGGTGCAGCGCGCGATTTCCGCGCTCGTGACGAGGGAGACCGACCCGGAACAGCCGCCGTTCCGGCGACCGTCCGGTGCCGCGTTCGCCAGTGTCGCGCTGGCGATCGTGGCGCTGGCGTGCGTCGGGGTCTACGGGATGATCGTGCCCGGCGGGAACAACGCCTGGCGCAAGAACGCCGCCGTCATCGTGGAGAAGGAGAGCGGGACGCGGTACGTCTACCTGGACGAACGGCTGCACCCCGTCGCGAACTACGCGTCCGCGCTGCTGCTGCTCGGCGAACACGGCACCACGGAACGGGTTTCGCGCGATTCGCTCGCCGGAGTCCCGCGAGGGCCCCGGATCGGTATCGCCGACGCGCCGGACGGCTTGCCCGGCCCGGAAAAGCTGCTCACCGGATCGTGGTCGCTGTGCTCGGCGCCCGCGAGTGACCTGGCGGGCAGCCGGATCGAGGAATCGGTACTGCTGGCGGGTGCTTCGCCGTCGGGCGGTGCGGAATTGGGAGACCAGGCGCTGCTGGTGGAATCGACGTCGACCGGCGATCGCTTCGTCGTATGGCGCGGGCACCGGCACCGGATCACCGACTACGGCGCCGTCGGCACCGGGCTCGCGCTGACCGCCGAGCCGTGGGCGCGGGTGGGCCGGGCGTGGCTCGACGTACTCCCGGAAGGCACGCCGATCGGCCCGCTACCGGTCGCGGCCGCGGGCGAGGTGTCCACCGCGGTGCCCGGCCGGACCGACATCCGGAACGGGATGCTGCTGCTGGTGCAGACCTCCGGCGGCGGGCAGCAGCACTACCTCGCCGAGCGGGACGCCCTGCGCCCCATCACCGAACTGCAGTACGACGTCCAGCGCGCGAGCGCCCAGATGATAGCCGCTTATCCCGGCACGGAGCCGAAAACCGTGCCGCTGCCGCCTTCGCTGGCGACCATGTCCCGGCAGCTGGACCCGGTCCGGGCCGATGCCGGCGCGGCCCCCGCGACCCGCCCGGCCATCGCGCGCCTGCGCGACCAGGACGCCACCGTGTGCGCCACCTTCGGCGACGGCTCCGCGGCCCCCGCGCTGACCGTCGATCCCTCGATGCCACCCGCGGATCCGATGTCGACCACCGCCCGCCGGACCGCCGCCGGGACCCCGCTCGCGGACCGCGTCCACGTTCCGCCCGGCAGCGCGATCGTCGTCGAGGCGATGCCCTCGCCTTCTGCTGCCGTTGGAACACTGACCGTCGTGACCGACATGGGGCGCCGCTATCCGCTGGCTTCACCCGACGTGCTGAAGATGCTCGGCTACCCGTCGGCGCGACCGGTGCGGCTCCCCGCCGGCCTGGTCGCGCGCCTGCCCGAGGGCCCGAGCCTCGACCCGGCCGCCGCGCGGCGCCAGACCCTGGGCGGCTGACCCGCCACTTGCCGTCATTCGCGTGTCCCTAGGCGTAACTCGCGTGCCTGGAGGCGTAACTCACGAGTTACGTCTCCGATCACGCGAGTTACGTCTCCGATCACGCGAGTTACGCCTTCAAGCACGCGAGTTACGGGAACGACGTGAAGGCCCCCTTCACTGCGTCCAGCGCAGTGAAGGGGG
>NZ_JBHVKW010000157.1:0-13778 GCF_042797905.1 Amycolatopsis sp. NPDC057786 | reverse complement strand
TGCTATGAACGGTCCTTTCCTTGCAAAATTTGCAAGGAAAGGACCGTTCATAGCACGCGCGGGAGCGATCACCCGTCTTTCGGCTGCCTTCGCGCCGGAGCGCGGCCCGCGGGCTGCACCGGCGCCGGACCCGGGTCGATCGCCGGGATCGGCAGCCGCAGCGGCTCGGCGGTCACCGTGAACGTCTCGCCGTGGTGCGCCAATTCCAGCGGTTCCCCGGTGATCACGTGGTACGTCGCGCCCTCGCCGTCGATCTCCACCTGGAACCGGGTGCCGCGGAAGGTCAGCCGGAACGCGATCCGCCGGAGTTGCGGCGGCAGCCTCGGCGCGAAGGTCAGCCGGCCGCCGTAGTCGCGAAGCCCGCCGAAGCCGGCGACGGTGCCCTGCCACGCGCCCGCCAGCGAGGCCAGGTGCAGGCCGTTGCGGACGTTGTTGTGCACGTCGTGCAGGTCGGTCAGCGCCGCCTCGGCGAGGTAGTCGTAGGCCAGTTCGAGATGCCCGACCTCGGCCGCCACCACCGCCTGCGTTCCCGCCGACAGCGAGGAATCCCGGACGGTCCGAGCCTCGTAGTAGGCGAAGTCGCGCGCCTTTTCCCCGGGGGTGAAGGAATCCCCGCACAGATGCAGCGCGAGCACGAGGTCCGCCTGCTTGACCACCTGTTTGCGGTACAGATCGAAGTACGGATAGTTGAGCAGCAGTGGGTAGAAATCCGGGTCCGTCGCCTCGAAATCCCACTCGTCGTGCTCCAGGAACCCTTCGGATTGCGGGTGTACGCCGAGATCCTCGTCGTAGGGCACCAGCATCGCGTCCGCGGCCTTGCGCCACAACGCGACCTCGTCCGCGCCGACCTCGAACCGCTTGGCCACGTCGTCGTGCTGGCCGACGATTTCGGCGGCGTAGAACAGGTTCCGGCGGGCCATGAGGTTCGTGTAGACGTTGTTGTCCGCCACCGCGGAGTACTCGTCCGGCCCGGTGACGCCGTCGATCCGGAACCGGCCGCGCCGGTCGAAATGCCCGAGTGACAACCACAACCGCGCGGTTTCGAGGAGCAGTTCCGCGCCGCAGGTGCGCATGAACTCGTCGTCGCCGGTGGCGTTGAGGTAGCGCACGACGGCGTCGGAGATGTCCGCGCTGACGTGGAACGCCGCCGTGCCCGCCGGCCAGTACGCCGAGCATTCCGCGCCGTTGATGGACCGCCAGGGGAACGCGGCGCCACGCAAACCCAGCTGCGACGCCCTTTCCCGTGCTTTGTCCAAGGTGGAGTGACGCCAGCGCAGCGCGTCGCGGGCGGCGTCCGGGATGCTGTAGGTGAGCACGGGCAGGACGAAGGTCTCGGTGTCCCAGAACGCGTGGCCGTCGTAGCCGGGGCCGGTCAATCCCTTGCCTGCCAAGGCCCTCGTCTCCCCGCGTGCTCCAGCCTGCAGGAGGTGGAAGAGCGCGAACCGCACGGCCTGCTGGAGTTCCGGGTCGCCGTCGATCTCGATGTCCGAGGTCTCCCAGAAGTCGTCGAGGAACTCCTTCTGTTCGGCGAGCAGTCCCTTCCAGCCGGTCTGCCGGGCCCCGGCCAGCGCGGCCTCGACCTGCGCGCGCACGGCCGGCACCGAACGCTGCGCGGACCAGCCGTAGGCGAGGTACTTGGTGATCCGCAGCCGTCCGCCCCGTGGCACGTCGACGGCGATGGTGAGCCGCGCCAGATCGTCCTCGGCCTCGATATGCGTGCGGACACCGTCGGAGACGTCGATCTTGTGGTCCATCGCGGCGGCCATCCGCAACCCGGATCGCCGGGTCTGGTGCACCAGCACCGCGTGGTACGCCTCCGCGTGGTGGTATTCCCCGATCAGCGGCGACTCCAGCGCCGCCGCGACCCGCGGGTCACGCGTGTCGGACTCGATGGGTTCGTTCGCCAGCAGATCCGACTGCACCACCAGCTGGAGCTCGTCGTCGAGCGGTTCGACCTCGTACCGGATCGCCGCGACGGCCCGCTGGGTGAAGGAGACAAGACGCTCGGTCTTCACCCGGACCCGGCGGCCGGTCGGCGACGACCAGACGGTGTCGCGCGCGAGGGTGCCCTTCCGGAAGTCGAGCACGCGGTCGTGTTCGGTCGCCTGCCCGTACCGCATGTCGAGCGGTTCGTCCTCGACGAGCAGCCGGATGACCTTGCCGTCGGTCACGTTGACGACGGACTGGCCCTCTTCGGGATAGCCGTATCCGCTTTCCGCGTAAGGAAGATCGTGCTGTTCGTAGAAACCGTTCAGGTAGGTGCCCGGAAGACCGCGCGGCTCGGCCTCCTCCAGCGTGCCGCGCAGGCCGATGTGCCCGTTGGACACGGCGAACGCCGATTCGGTGCGCTGCAACGCGTCGACGTCCATTCCGTGCCAGCGCAGCTCCCAGGGCGCGACCTCGTAGCCGCGGAGAAGCGATTCGGTCACTTGCGGTCCTCCAGGAGCTCGGCGAGGTCCTCCACCACGACGTCGGCGCCGTGCGCGAGCAGTTCGCCCGCCTGGTGCGCGCGGTTGACCCCGACCACGTAACCGAAACCGCCGTCCTTGCCGGCCTGCACGCCCGCGAGGGCGTCCTCGAAGACGGCCGCGTTCGCCGGGGCGACATCGAACGCCTCGGCGCCGGCGAGGAACGAATCGGGGGCGGGTTTGCCGCGCAGGTTCTTCTCGGTGATCACGATCCCGTCGATCCGCGCTTCGACGAACTTGGTCAGGTCGGCGGCGTCGAGCACCTTCGCGCCGTTGGCCGACGAGGTGACGACGCCGATGCGCAGCCCCGCAGCCTTCGCCGCCTCCAGGTACCGGACGGAACCCGGGTACGGGGTCACACCCTCTTCCTCGATGATCTTCAGTACCAGCTGGTTCTTCCGGTTCCCGATCCCGTTGACGGTGGCGGCCTCGATGTCGTCGTCCGGGCTTCCCTCGGGCAGCTCGATCCCGCGCGAGGTGAGGAAGGTGCGGACGCCGTCGGCCCTCGGCCTTCCGTCGACGTAGGCCGCGTAATCGTTGTCGGTGAACGGCGAGAACGCGTCACCGTCGCGGACGCGCAGGAACTCGTCGAACGTCCGTTTCCATGCTTCGCGATGCTGGGCCGCGGTGCCGGTCAGCACGCCGTCGAGGTCGAAGAGACAGGCCGTGATGGTGTCGGGCAGACCGATCATGTCTGGCCACGCTACCCGCGCTCGCCGGTGCTCGCTCGGCTTCGTCAGCAGGCGCGGATCACGAGCGCGACATGCCGCGCGGCCCGGTCCAGCGCGTCGGAAGACCGGTGGACCCGGCTGACCAGCAGGGCTCCTTCGAGGTTGTTCATGATGGCCGTCGCGACGTCATCGGGATCCTTGACGTCACCGAGCAGCTCGACGAGCAGCGTGTGCCAGGCGGCGAACGCGTCCTGGCACGCCTTGGTGATCGCGGGCGAGGCGTTCGCCATCTCCAAGGTGATCGTGGCGAGCGGGCAGCCGCCGCGGTAGTCGTCGGCTGCCAGCGCTTCGCCCGCCTTGCGATACCACCAGGCCACCGCGTCCTCGACCGTCTCGTTGCGCTCGAAGGCGCGGCGGATCGTCTTCGCCACGACGGCGGTGCCGAGCTCGATGGCGGCGACCGCGAGCTGTTCCTTGCCGCCGGGGAAGTGGTGGTACGCCGACCCCCACGGCGTGCCGGCCTGTTCGACCAGCCGCCGCCACGAAGTCGCCTGGTAGCCCTCGCGGCGGAAGAGCGTCATCGCGGTCGAGATCATCCGCTCGCGGGTGGTGGCATCGGACACTCCTTCAGCATAGCCCTTGACTAGGACGACTGTCTTAGGAAAGCCTAGGACGATCGTCTTAGGAGGCGGCCATGACCACCGATGTCACCGGGCAGACCAGGCAGAAGACCGTGACTTGGCAGGATCCGCTGCCCACCGCCCGGCTCGGCCGGGAACTGTCCGGGCTCGAGTACCTGAGCGGCATCGCCGAGGGCCGGATCCCGCCGCCGCCGATCTCGGCGCATTTCGGTATGCGCTGGGTGAGCGTGGCCGAAGGCGACGTCGTGATCGCCGCGACACCGGACGAGTCGCTGTACAACCCCATCGGGACAGTGCATGGCGGCGTCGCGGCGACCCTGCTGGATTCGGCGGTGGCGTGCGCGGTGCACTCGACCCTGCCCGCCGGTGTCGGGTACACCTCGGTGGAGCTGAAGGTGAACTACCTGCGCGCCATTTCCGGCTCGGTGGGGGAGATCCGCGCGCACGGCTGGGTCGTGAAGGCCGGTTCACGCGTCGCGTTCGCCGAGGGCGACATCCGCGACGGTCAGGGCAAGGTGCTCGCGACGGCGTCGAGCACCTGCCTGATCATCAAGCCCTAGAACATTTCCGCGCCGGGTGGCACCGGCTGCTTGACGTCCCAGTGCTCCACGATGAGCCCGTTCTCCACGCGCACGATGTCGACGACGGCCGCGCCGGGTTCTTCGCCCGGCCGGACGACATGCAGGTGCACGACGACGTGATCCTCGTCCGCGATCACGCGTTTCACGGAGACGTCCGCGCCCGCCATCGGCGAATTCCGCATCGCTTCCACGAAAGCGTCCCGGCCGGAGGGAAATCCGGGGCTGTGCGTGACGAAGTCCGGGTGCACGTTCGCGCCCGCGGCGGCGAAGTCCTTGTGTACGAACAAGTTCTCGAAACAGTCGAGGACGATCTTCCTTGCTGTGGTCATGGGAATATCGTGCACCCGCCGTCGATTACCGCGGAGGTAATGGCTCAGAGCGGTGGGCGGACCCGGCGGCCGCTGATCGCTTCCGGTGCGCCGTAGCGGCCGAGGATCCCGGCCAGCAACGCCTTCGCGCCCGCGACCCGCTCTTCGCCGAATTCGGCGGCGAGTTCCTTTTCCAGTGAGGCCCGGTGTTTCCGCGCCCCTTCGACGGCGCTTTCGGCCCTTTCGGTCAGGTGCAGCAGCCGGGTCCGCGCGTCGGCCGGATCGGGTTCGCGGCGCAGCAGATCCCGGCGTTCCAGGTCGGCGACCGCCTTCGACGCCGCCTGCTGGGTCACGCCCATCCGTTCGGCGAGCGCGGAGATCGACAGGGGTCCCGCGAGCACGTGCTGGAACACGACGCCGTCGTTGAACCGCAGTTCGCCGAGACCGTCGGCGGTCAGCCGCCGTTGGATCTCACCGCCCATCGCCCAGCCCGCGAACAACGAGACGAGTGACAGGTCGAGGTTCGACGGCGTAGGATCCACAACCATGGTTGTGGAATCTAGCACGCCGCCACCCGAGTTGACGGCGGAGTTCGTCCGCGTCGCGCATCGCGTGGTCTGGTGCACGCTCGCGACCGTCGACCGGCAGGGCAGGCCGAGATCCCGCGTGGTCCACCCGATCTGGGAGGAGCGGGAAGAAGGGCTTGTCGGGCATCTGTTCACGCGTCCGACGCCGCTGAAGAAGGCGCACTTGGCCCGCACGCCGTTCGTCTCGTGCTCGTACTGGGATCCGGCGCACGAGGTCGCCGTCGCCGAATGCGGCGCGGTCTACGCCGACGACGAGGGAACACGGCGGCATCTGTGGCGCCTGGCGTCGGAAACCCCGGAACCGCTGGGGTTCGACCCGAAGATCATGGGCGGCGACGACCCGCTGGACCAGGGCATCACCGTGCTGAGGCTGACGCCGTGGCGGATCAGCGCCGGCGGAAAGGCCTGGCGGCGGGCCGCTTAGGCCGCGCCGACCCTGCGTTCGAAGACCAGCCCCTCGGCGGCGCGCAACCCGACGCTGATCGCGCCGGTCAGCACCCCGTCGTCGCCCAGCTCGCCTTGGACGACCGAGGGGACCAGGGGAGTGAACGAGCGCAGGGCGCGGTCGATCGGGTCGAGCAGCAGATCGGCCGCGGTCCCGATCCCGCCGCCGAGCACGATCAGTTCGGGATCGATCACCGCCGCCACGGACGCCACGGTGTACGCGAGCCTGTCGGCCTCCGCTTCGACGGCGCGCAGGGCGAGTTCGTCGCCGTCGCGGGCGAGCCGGAAGACCTCGCGGGCCGATTTCGCCGTACCGAGGCCGAGTTCGCGGGCGCCGCGGACGACGGACTGTGCCGCCGTCGCCTCTTCGAGGTGGCCGCGGACAGGTGGCGAGTCCTCGCCCTCGCCCGCCGCGTCCGACTGCCCGTACGGCAGGTAGCCGATCTCGCCCGCCGCGCCCGTGGCGCCGCGGAAGACCCGGCCGTCGACCATCACGCCCATACCGACGCCGGTGCCGATGGTGATGCAGCCGAACACCGACGCCCCGCGCGCGGCGCCGCGTTCCCATTCGCCGACGGCGGTGAGGTTCGCGTCGTTCTCGACCATGAGGTCCGGGCCGAGGACGGCTTCGAGTTCGTCGAGCAGGCCCGCCTTGCCCCAGCCGGGCAGGTTCGGCGCGTGCCGGAAGCAGCGTTTGTCCGGGTCGGCGACGCCGGGGGAGCCGAGGACCCGCACGACGATGTCGGCCTGGGACAGTCCCGCTTCGCGCACGGTCGCCGCCGCGAGAGCGCCCACGGCGCTGACGAGCGCGGTGCCCGAACGCGAGGTGTTCCGCTCGTCACGGCGGGCGACCACGGTGTGGCCGAGATCCGAGACGGCGACGCGGAGATGCTCGCGTCCGATGTCGACACCGAGGACGTAGCCCGCCGTGGGATCCGCTTCGTAGAGGACGGCGGACCGGCCGGTGCCGGTCGAGGTGTGCCCGGTCGCCCTGGCGAGACCGGCCGCTTCGAGTGCCAGTAACGCTTGGCTCACCGTGGGTTTCGAAAGTCCGGTGTCCTTCGCGACCTGGGGCCGCGTCGCCGGGCCGCTGCGGCGCAGGAGGTCCAGCACGGCGCGCTGATTGATCTTCCGCATCCCGGCGGGGGTGCCGACGGGTGGGTTTTCTGCGCCAACCACGAGCTTCGCCTCCTGTCGAACCAAGGTGTTCCACCAAAGTTATCCGGGTCCGGCCCGAAAAGGGCAAGAAGGTTTACATTCGGTGGTCCAAGGCGACGATAAACGTGTCCGAGCCGCGAATCGCGCACGCCGCGCGCGAAAACCCGTGATTCACCCGGTATCCGTGCGCGTGCTCCCAGTGACCGGTAATGGTCTAGACCAAGTGATTCAGGCCACGTGACGGCTCGCCGGGCGCCGGAAGCCCCTGTGCTGACGGGGTCGTTCCGGGACTTCGCCGGTTTCGTGGTCCGTTTCGGCGCTGCGGGAATCCGGGTAGCCGGCCGTCGTCGCCGGGCTGGGGCGGTTGCGCAGCCGGTGCTGTCGATTCACCACGTACAGCAACAGCAGTCCGGCGACGACCAATCCGTGGGTGAGCACGCGTCCGGCGGTGACCTGTCCGGTGGCGAGGTCGCCCGCCGACAACGCGAGGAGGAGCGCGACGAAACCGGTCAGGGCGGGCAGCTGACCGGACGCCGCCTTCGTGCGGACGGCCGCCCAGCCGAGGCCGACGCCGACGGCGAGGTTCCACGCGCTGCTTTCGTGGGCGAGGTGCCCGATCAGGGATTCCGTGCCGTGCCCCGCGGTGTGGTCTTCGACGCCCAGTAGCTGGGCGAAGGCGAGGCCGAGCTGCGCGATCGCGACCAGCGCGAGCGCGATCCTGGCGGGCCAGCCTTCACTCGGCGGAGCGGGGGTGCGGTCGAGGATGACGGCGGTGAGGTCCGGGACCGGAGGAGCGGGCCGCACCAGCATCGCCCGGTGCATCCGCTCGGCGCGCGAAAGCCACGACCGGCAGGCGGGGCAGCCTGCCACGTGCCGGTCGACCACCTCGGGCGGGGCGGGTTCGGTTTCGCCGTCGAGCCGGGCCGACAGGGCCTCGCGGCAGGTCTCGCACTTCACGTCTCACTTGTCGGGCGCGGGCCTGCCCCGGTTCCCGGGACGCTGCTACGTTTCTCGTATGGCCGGGCCGCGCAACCACGACGACGAGCGGGTGACCGAGCTCGCTCTCGCCGCCGCCCGCGGCGACCGGCGGGCGCTCGAAGACTGGGTGCGTGCCACCCAGGCCGACGTCTGGCGGTTCGTCGCGCACCTCGCCGACGTCGGCGCCGCGGACGATCTCACCCAGGAGACGTACCTGCGGGCGTTCGGCAGCCTGCGGCGGTTCGCCGGCCGGTCCTCCTCGCGGACCTGGCTCCTGTCGATCGCGCGCCGTGTCGTCGTCGACCGCATCCGGGCGGCTTCGGCGCGCCCGAAGCTCGCCGACGTCGACTGGGAGGCCACCGCCGAGCGGCGTGGCGCCCGCCAGGCGGAGGGCGTCGCCGGTTTCGAGGATCTGGTGGAGCTGCGGATGCTGCTCGACGGGCTCGACCCGGAGCGGCGCGAGGTCCTCGTCCTCACCCAGGTGCTGGGGCTCTCGTACGCCGAGGCCGCCGAGATCTGCGGCTGCCCGGTCGGCACCGTGCGCTCGCGTGTCGCGCGTGCCCGCGAGGACCTGCTCGAAGCGGGCCGGGAGCGCGACTCCATCTGACGCCCGGCTGTCCGAGCCACTGTGGCGCGCCACACATTCGGGCCCGTACGCTGTCACCTCGTCACACAGATGGGCCGACCCGACTACTGCGCGTTGACTAGGCCGAATGCCGATGCCTAGCGTGTCGCCATCCGACCCCAGGCCGCGCGAGGGTCCCCGCCTTCTCCGCGCGCTCTCGAAGGGATCTTCCCGATGGCCAGTCCCACCACTGGAACCCCAGGCGAGGCTCCGGACCCCGGCGGCCTCGGCCGTCGCCGGTTCCTGACCTTCCTCGTCGCCGCGCCCACGCTCACGATCGCCACGAAGATCGGTATCGACACCGTCGCGCCCGAAGAGGCCGAAGCCGTCATCCCGACCCCGCCCGGTCCGGCCGAGATCCTCGACCTCGGCGACGTGCTGATCCTGTCGAACGCCCCCACCGCCAACCTGCTCGTCCTCGAAGTCCGCGAGGACGGCAGCGTCCGGCTGGAACTGCCGCGGACCGAGGTCGGGCAGGGCATCACCACGGCGAACGCGATGCTGGTCGCCGAAGAGATGGACCTGCCGCTCGACCGCGTCGACGTCGTCCTCTCCGACGCCCGCTCCGAACTGCTGTTCAACCAGCTGACCGGTGGTTCCAACACGATGCGCTCGCTCTATACACCGGTGCGGACCGCGGCCGCCGCCGCGCGCGCCCGGCTGGTCGCGGCCGCCGCCCGGCAGTGGGGCGCCGACGCCGCCCGGCTGTCCACAAGGGACGGTGCGGTGATCGCGCCCGACGGCCGCCGGGCGGGCTACGGCGCGCTGGCGAAACCCGCCGCCCGCGCTGACCTCGGCAAGGTGACCGCGACCCCGAAGGCGGAGTCCGCGCACAAGCTGGTCGGCACGCCGCAATCGCGCAAGGACGCCCGCGCGATGGTCACCGGGCAACTCCAGTACACGCTGGACCTGGACGTCCCCGGCGCTAAACCGGTCATGGTCCGCCGCCCGCCGACGATCAACGGCACGGTCAAGCAGGTCAACAACGAGGCCGCCGTCCGCGCGATGCCCGGCATCATCGACATCGCCGTGATCAAGACCGGGGTCGCGGTGATGGCCGAGACCTTCGGCCAGGCGCTCGACGGCAAGAACGCCCTCGACGTCACCTGGAACGGCGGCACCGTCGACGGCGAGAACAACGCGACGATCAAGAAGAAGCTGCGGGCCGCGGCGCTGCCGTTCGTCGTGCCGCCGCTGCTGACCCAGTACGTCGACGGCGAGTTCGACTTCGCCTTCGCCAGTCACGCGCCGCTGGAGACCAACTCGGCCGTCGCCGACGTCCGGGAGGACAGCGCGACCATCTGGTCCGGGATGAAAGTCCCGATCCTCGCGAAGCAGAACATCGCGCAGGAGCTCGGGCTGCCGGAGAACAAGGTCACCGTGCACGTCCAGCAGGCCGGCGGTTCCTTCGGCCGAAGGCTGTTCTCCGACGGCGCCATCGAGGCCGCGCGCGCGTCCAAGGCGTTCAAGCGGCCCGTGCGGCTGATGTGGAGCCGTATCGACGACATGCGCCACGGCCGCGCGCGGGCCGCGAGCCACCACAAGATCCGCGCCACCTTCGCGCTCGGCCAGGTGCTCACCTTCGAGCACCGGGTCGCCAGCGTGGAAACCGACTGGAGCCACGGGCTCGGCGAGGTCCTCACGGCGTTCGCCTCCGAACTGCCCGTCGGCGGCAACCTGAGCTTCGCGCAGACGGTGTTCCTGCTGACGGTGAAGTCGCCGTACAACTTCGGCGTCACCACGCAGCTGCTCAACGAGGTCCCGGTGGACTTCCACACCGGTGCCTGGCGGTCGGTGTACTCCGCGAGCACACGCGGCGCGGAAGAGATCATGGTCGACGAGATCGCCGCGAAACTCGGCAAGGACCCGGTCGAGTTCCGGCGTGAGTTCATCAAGAACGACCGGCAGCGCGCGGTGCTGGACAAGGTCGCCGAACTCGGCGAGTGGGGCAAGAAGATGCCCAAGGGTTTCGCGCAGGGTGTCGCCGTGCACGGCGAGTACAAGTCGTACACCGCCTGTCTCGTCGAAATGGACGCCCGCGACCCGAAGAAACCACGCGTCACCAAGGCGACCATCGCGGTCGACGTCGGCAAGCCGATCAACCCGCGCGGGATCGAGGCGCAGATGCTCGGCGGCCTGACCGACGGCATCTCCACCACGTTGACCGCGGGTCTGCACATCGACAAGGGCCTGCCGCTGGAAGGCAGCTACTCGCAGTTCCATTACGCGCGGCAGAAGAACTCGCCGACGGACGTCAAGATCCACGTGATGCCGGAGACGGGCGAGATCGGCGGTGCCGGGGAACTCGGCGTGCCCGCGCCGGTCGGCGCGATCGGGAACGCCTACGCGCGGGCCACCGGGATCAAACCGCGGAGCTTTCCGATCAACTTCCCGATCGACTTCGACCCCTTCCCCCGCTGACTTTCCTTCCCCGCCAAGGAGTTCCGATGCCCAATTACACCTTCACGGTGAACGGGAAGACCGTCACCGTCGACGCGCCCGCCGATCTGCCCATGCTGTGGGCGCTGCGGGACAAGCTCGGCGTCCGCGGCCCGAAGTACGGCTGCGGGATCAACGTCTGCAAGGCCTGCACCAGCCACCTCGACGGCGAGGCGTTCAACCCGTGCGTGACGCCGGTGTCCGACTGCGCGGGCAAGGAGGTCACCACGATCGAAGGTCTCGCCGACGGTGACGACCTGCACCCGGTACAGGAGGCCTGGCTGGAGCAGGACGTCGCGCAGTGCGGCTACTGCCAGCCGGGGCAGATCATGGCGGCGGTGGCGCTGCTGAAGAAGACGAAGAACCCGACCGACGCCGAGATCGACGCGATCCAGAACGTCTGCCGATGCGGCACCTACTTCCGCATCCGCGAAGCCATCAAGAGCGCGGCCGCGAAGCTGTGAAATCCCGCCGGTGCGGTGGAAATACCGATTTTCCGCCGCACCGGCGGCGCCCGCCGGTTTCGACAGGCCGCCCACGGGCAAGTCGTGTTAGATGGCGTCCCCAGGGGCTCGACGAGGAGCCCCTGCCCCGGAGGACGTCCATGCACTACCGAACCGTGCTCCGCGAAGGTTCGGCCGCCGTCGTCGCCGAACTGGCCGTGGAGGTCGAGAAGCAGCTGCCGGCGCTCATCGACAGCACCGTCGGGCAGATCCGTGCCGAGATGCCGGTGTACCGCGACGCGCAGTTCGTCAGCCTCGCCGAACTGAGGACGTCGGTGCGGAACAACCTCGAGTTCGTCATGCGGACCCTCCGCGGCACGGAGGAACCCGACCTCACCCAGGCCAGGGCGACCGGGCGCGCCCGCGCGCTGCAGGGCGCGCCGCTGCCGGAGCTCCTGCGGGCCTACCGGATCGGGCTCACCGAGGTGTGGAACCGGTTCGTCGACCTGACCGCTTCGGGTGAGCACCAGGACCTCCGCGGCCTCGTCGCCGCGACGTCGGCGATCTGGGCGTTGATCGACGACTACGCCGAGGCGCTGACGACGACGTACCGCGACACCACCGCCGAAGTCATGCTGGCGCATCAAAGCAGACGCTCGGCGTTGGTCGAGGCGCTGTTCGCCGGCGGCGCGGCCACCGAGGGCACGCTGTGGGACATCGCGCGGGTGCTGGAACTCTCGCTCGACGGGACCTATGTGGTCGTCGCCGCCGAGACCCCGCGCGTCGGCCACGAACCGTTGCCCCAGATCGAAAACCGGCTCCGCGAACGGCATCACGCGTCCGCCTGGCGGCTCACCCCGGACCTGCAGGTGGGCGTGGTCTCGATGCGGGACCCGGCGGCGTCGCAGGTGATCATCGAGCTGTTGCGGGAGAACCAGACCGGCCGGATCGGGGTCAGCCCGGTGTTCACCGGACTCGGGAACACTTCCCGCGCACTGCACCTCGCCCGCGTCGCGCTCTCCAGCATGATGCCGGGTTCGAAGGGCATGGTGCAGTTCAACGAATCCCCGCTGGCCGGTCTCGTCGCCAGCGCGCCGGAGGCGTCGGTCCAGCTCGCGCACCACGTGCTGCGGCCGATCCTGGACCTGCCCGGCGACGACCGGAACGTGCTCCTGCTGACGTTGCGGGCATGGTTCGAATGCCAGGGCTCCACAAAACTGACGTCCGAGCGGATGTTCTGTCACCCCAACACGATCCGGCACCGGCTGAAGCGGATTTCCGAGGAACTGGGGCGTTCGCTGACCGACCCGGCCGACATCGCCGAACTCGGTGCCGCCCTGCGCGCGCTCCACCTGTTCCCGGACACCTCGCATCTGCCCTCGCCGAGGGATCCGCTGCGCTAGGTTTCCCGCATGAACGAATTCGCCATCGGCGGAGATCTGCCCGTGCACCGCCTCGGTTTCGGCGCCATGCGCCTGCCGACCGAAGCGGGCCCCGCGCGGGAGGCGTCCATCGCCTTGGCTCGCCGGGCCGTGGAGCTCGGCATCACCCTGATCGACACCGCGCATCTGTACGGCGGCGGTGCCAACGAGGAACTCCTCGCGGAAGCGCTGTACCCGTACCCGGAAGATCTGGTGGTCACCACCAAGGTCGGCGTCGTGCGGACCGGCGACGACTGGAAGTACGACGCACGGCCGGAATCGCTGCGGGTGCAGGTCGACGAAGGGCTGCGGCGGCTGCGCGTCGACCGGATCGAGCTGCTGCAGCTGCACCGTCTCGACCCGGAGACACCGCTGGCCGATCAGCTCGGCGCGCTGCGAGACTTGCGCGACGAAGGCAAGATCGGCCGGATCGGGCTGTCCGAGGTCACCGTCGACGAACTCGCGAGGGCACGGGAGATCGTGGACATCGCGAGTGTGCAGAACCGCTACAGCCTCCTGGACCGCTCGTACGAAGCGGTGCTGGACGCGTGCGAGGCGGCCGGGATCGCCTTCCTGCCTTGGCGTCCGGTGCTCGGCGCCGCGTCTTCCGCCACCGCCGCGCTCACCGCCGTCGCCGCGGAACTCGGGGTGACGACGGCGCAGATCGGGCTCGCGTGGCTGCTCGCGCGGTCACCGGTGATCCTGCCGATCCCGGGGACGGCGAGCGTCGCGCACCTGGAGGAGAACTTCGCCGCGGCGGAGGTGAAGCTGACCGCCGAGCACCTGGAGCGCTTGTCCTCGTGAGGGGTCGAGGGGGAGGCAAACGTGGCGTTCGGGGCGCCGCGCTCACCGGTCCGTGAAGGCCTCCTTACCTACCCTGAAGGTAGGGAAGGGGCCCTTCACTACCAGCAGATGTGGGCCGCCCCTGTCGCGAAAGCCACTTTCGGGACACTGAGCGTCGCGAAAGTGGCTTTCGCGACCCGCCCGATTTGCCTTACCCCTCAAGAGAACCGA
>NZ_JBHVKW010000156.1:0-13819 GCF_042797905.1 Amycolatopsis sp. NPDC057786 | reverse complement strand
GGTTAGAACCCGAAACGCCACTCACGACCTCGGCGACCGGAGGCGAAGGGTCCTTTCACTGCATCAGACGCGGCGAAGGGAGCCTTCAGCCCACCGCAGACCCCGGCGACCGGAGGCGGTACAGCTCGGCCAGAGTGGCGCCCTCCGCACCGATCTCCGCGCCGGTGCCCAGCCAAGCGGCCGCTTCGCCTTGGGGCAACCGAGGGATTTCGATCTCGGCGAGACAACGGCCCGGCCGGACCACCGCGGGATGCAGCCGCGCGACACTCTCGTTGGTGGTCAGGCAGACGAGGATGTCCAGACCTTGACCGAGCAGGCCGTCCGTCAGGTTGAGCAGCCGGGACAGCGCCTGTCCGGAGTCGCGTTTCGCGTCGGCGCCGACCAGTTCGTCGCAGTCCTCGAGGATGAGCAGCCGCCATTTCCGCTTGTCCGCCCGCTCCTCACCGAGCACCACCGACGTCAGATAGCCCGGATCGGCGAACAGGACCTCGGGGTCGAGGACGTTGTCGACCTGGCACCAGTCCCGCCATTCGTGCGCGAGGGCGCGCACGGCGGTCGTCTTGCCGGTGCCCGCCGGGCCGTGGAGGAGCACCAGCCTGCCGGTGATGTCCTGCGGCCGCACCGTCATGAGCGTGTCGAGCGCGGTCACCGCCGAGCGCGGGTAGTTGCCGCGGATCTCCTGCCACGGCGGCAAATCCATGGTCCTTGGCGCACGCACCCCGGCGCCACCACATCCTTGCACGTGCCAGAAACCGACCGGTACGGCCGACTCCCCCGGCGTCCCCGTCCGTGCCGTTCGGACCGCGGCCGCGAGCACCTCGTCCGCCAGTGCGCCGGAGGTGGCGGACACGCATACGGTCGCGGCACCGGCGCGTCTCCGCAAGGCGACGAGTGTCCATTCCGGTCCGAAGGCGAGGTGCGAACGCCGCCCGTCGAGGTCATACGTCAGATCCGCGCTGATTCCCGGAGGCAGCAGCGTCGCGTCCGGCGAGACCTCGGTGATGTCGGCGGCCCGTGAGTGCGGCTGCGCCCCGGTGATGAACGGCTCCATCGCCAGCGAATTCAGCACACCTTCCATCGGCGCGTTGCCGCCGAAGAACATCGCACGGTCGAGAGGTTCGGTGGTCGCGGGTCGGGATGACTCGGTTGTCCATGCTGTCACCACGCCACGATCCATCCGGCGACGGCCGGCGCACATCAGGGACGGTCCCCGATTCACCCCTGACAGGGATCATGATCGGACGTATCGGAATACGCCCGCACCCCCGAGACCCCGACGATCGAAGGGGATGCTTTTCTGGTCGCGAAACGGACACGAACGCGGCTCAGACGAGAGAGAACCGAATGACCAGAGACGCAGATCCGGACGACGGCTTCGTCGAGGTGATCGCGCGCGAGGTGGAGGCCGACCCCGGCAACCTGGCGCTGCGCGAAGACTTCGTCACGCTGCTGCTGGAGCGGGAGCCGGACCGCGCCGCCACCGAACTGGCGGCGTTCGAGGCCCACGGCGGTGATCCGGCACGGGTCCGGTTGCTGCGCGCCCGGCTGATGGCGGCGCGGTTGCGCACCTCGACCCCGGTCGCGGCTCCGGCCGACGAAGACCACCAGGCCAGCGACGCCGCCGTGCCGGCGTCGCTGTGGGACGCCGAGCGCCCGGCGGTGACGCTGGCCGACGTCGCGG
The DNA here is from genome assembly GCF_042797905.1 of Amycolatopsis sp. NPDC057786. Classification (NCBI taxonomy): domain Bacteria; kingdom Bacillati; phylum Actinomycetota; class Actinomycetes; order Pseudonocardiales; family Pseudonocardiaceae; genus Amycolatopsis; species Amycolatopsis sp. NPDC057786. Next base: position 12,138 of record NZ_JBHVKW010000156.1, on the reverse strand, counting down.
GTCTCGCCGAGGTCAAACAGCACCTGGACACCGCGTTCCTCGCTCCGCTGCGCAATCCCGAGCTGGCGGCGGCGTTCGGGCAGAAACCCGGCGGGTCGCTGCTGATGTACGGCCCGCCCGGCTGTGGCAAGACCTTCATCGCCAGGGCGATCGCCGGCGATCTCGGCGCGTCCTTCCTCCACGTGACCCTCGCGGACCTGCTCAGCAAGTGGATCGGCGAGAGCGAAAAGGCGATCCAGAGCGTGTTCCGCCACGCCCGCGCGGCGACACCGTGCGTGATCTTCTTCGACGAGTTCGACGCGCTCGGCGGACGGCGCACCTCCGGCGGCGGCGGATCGCAAGCGATGCGGATGCTCGTCACCCAGCTACTGGAAGAACTCGACGGCATGGCGGGCAGGAACGACGGGGTCTACTTCCTGGCCGCGACGAACCGGCCGTGGGACATCGACTCCGCGCTGCGCCGTCCGGGCCGGATCGACAAGACGGTGCTGGTACTGCCACCGGACGCGGTCGCCAGGGCGGCGATCGTCCAAGGCGCCCTGGCGGGCAAACCCGCCGACGACGTCGACGTCGTGGCCGTCGCGGCGGCGACCGAGTGGTTCTCCGGCGCCGACCTCGGCCATTTGACGACCACCGTGCTGCAGCAGGCGATGGTCGAGTCGATGAGCCGCGGTGAGGTGGTGCCCGTCACCACCGACGCGCTGCTGGCCGCGGCCGGCGGCATCACCCCGTCCACGACGTCCTGGTTCGACCAGGTGGCGCCGGTCCTCGAATACGGCGTCGACGACGGCACGTTCGACCAGCTCCGGGCGTACCGGGTCAAACGAGGCATGCGATGAACGACGCCGTGGAGCGAGACCTCGACCTGGCCTGGGAACTCATCGGGGCACAGCCGACGCATCCCAAGGTCGCCGAGCTGGCGCTACGGGTGCTCGCGACCGAGCCGGCGCGGTGCAGCGCGTTGATGCTCCTCGGCGACCACCGCCAGGCGTGCGGCGAAATCGACGAGGCGCGGCGGCTGTTCCTCCAGGTGGCCGGTCAGCGCAACCGATGGTTCACGATGGCGGCTCGTTCCCTTCGGCATCTGGAATTGGGCGAGCGCAACCTTGACGAGGCGCTGCGATGGGCGCGCATCGTGCTGGGCGAGGACCAGGAGGACTGGGACGACTGGATGCAACTGGGCCACGCCCAGGCACTCTCAGGGGAGTACGAAGTCGGCTGGCGGCAACTCGACGAGGCGGTGGCGCTGTGCGCGCGGGCGGCGCCGGACGACCTCTCCAAAGCGCTGGGGAAACGCGCGGAGTACCTGCTGGAGAGCGCCGCACCACCCGAACGCTTCGCTCCCGCGGCCGAAGAGGCCATCCGGGCCAACGCGGCGGACCCCTGGGTCGCCATGCTGCTCGGCTTCGCCTACGTGGCGCAGTACCGGTTCGCCGACGCGGAACAACTCGGCCTCCGGCTGCTGCGCGAGGACCCGACCGACGACCTGCTGCACAGCCTGGTGGATACGGCTCGGTCGATGCTGCGGATCGTCGAGAAGGCGAGTGCCGACGACATCACGCTGGACGACATCCGCCGCACCGGCGCGCTCGAGATGGCGTGGCGGCAGATCCGCGACATGAAGATCGGCACCGATCTGGGTTCCGCGCTGACGGCACTGGAACCGGTGCTGCCCGATGAGCTGCGCGCCACCCTGCGGCCGGGAGCCACTGCCGCCGAGCTGGCCGAGGGCGACGAGAAGGTCGGCTCCATGGTCGCGAAGGATGTGCTCACCTGGCACAACGGCCAGCAGCCCGGTACCGGCGCGTCCTGGGGGCTGGCGGAGCCGTTCCGGCTGATGTCGGCGGCCGAGATCCTCGCCATGGACGCCGAGATCGAGGCCGACCGGGCGGCGCACCCCGACTGGCCCGAGAACGAACTCTGGGAACAGGTGATGACCGACGACGCCGGGACGTACCTGGTCGCCGTCGCGTTCGGGGCGCTGGTCATACGCCGGCCAGGACAGCCGGACGAACCCGTCGCCGACTCGATGGCCGACTGGATCTGGGACCGGGTGGCCGACTTCGGCGGGCGAGACCCGCGTCCGGCACCCCGGAAGACCACGGATCTCCCGGTCGATCCGCCTTCGGACCCCAGTAGGTCGCTGACCGGCTACATCACGACGATGTGCGACGCGCTGGACGCGTCCGAGCAGTCCGCGGCGTACACGGAACTGCGCGAGCTCTTCCCCGGTTCGACCGTCCGGCGCACCGAACTGGCCCCGGACATGCCGAATGCCGACGGCGTCAACATCGTGGCACTCGACGGGCTGGTGAAGAGGATCACCGTCGATGTCGCGGTCTGCCCGAGCGCGGACCGCGTGATCTCCGGGCTCGACCTCGCCGGGTACAGCCACCAGGTCGACGACTACCTGCGGGCGAACGGCGCGCGCACGCGGGAAAGCTGGGTGAACCGCGCCAACGGCGAGAACACGGTCAACTACGACGTCGCCGGGCATCGGCTCGGTTTGGTGTGGGGAGCCGGGAAACTCGTCCGGATCTTCGTGGCCGCCTCCGATGGCTGAGCGGTCGCCCCGAGTGGCAGGTTGTGAAAGCCACTTTCGCAACGTTGAAGGTTGCGAAGGTGGCTTTCACAACGTCAGCGGACGGCCATCGCCCCCGACACGCGAGCCACCGAAGGTCAGCCCCTGGCGACCTCGCTGGCGGTGGTGAACTCGTATCCCTGCGCCCGCAGGCCGAGGACGACCGTGCTCAGATGCTCCAGCGGCAGGAACGGGTGGAAGAAGAAGCTCGCCACGTTGTCACGGACCACTTTGGACTTGGCGCCGTCGGCCAGCAGATCCGCGGGCAGCCGGGCAGGGTGCTGGTTGAACGGTTCCGGAGCGATATGGTCCAGATTCTCCGGTATCACCACCGCCCCGTAGACATCCCTTACCGGGTAAGGAAAGTACTGCCCGTACTTGTTCTGATAGGACACGGTCGAGGTGGAGCCGCAGGCACCGCGCGGGCAGTATCCCGCGAAGTAGCTGCCCTGGTCGTACCGCGCCGCGAAATGCGAACTGACCTCCTTGTAGTCCACCGCGGAACCGCCGTAATGCGGGAACTCGAACACTTCCGGCTCGGGCAACCCGACCCGGCGGAACTCGCCGAGCCCGGTGGCGATCCGCCCGCGGAACCATTCCGCGGAGTCACCGGGGACCGGGCCGGTCTCCACGACGTGGTTGTTCTTGTCCACGATCGCCGTGTAGAACTCGTAGTCCGCCGAGCTCGCCCCGCCGTAAGGGTTCGCCATCTCCTCGAACTGATGGCTGTAGCCGTGCATGATCATCGTCGCGCCGCGCCGGATGGCGTGGTGCAGCGCGTCGACCAAGGCCGGGCTGTCGACGAGCCGGGCGAAGGTCGGCCTGCCGCCGTTGGCGACGCCGTGCGGGTCCGCGTAGTACGGATAAACCGCCAGCGAGAACGGAATCCCTTGCCCGCCGAGGAGGTCGGCGATCCGGCGGATCTGGCCGGGATCGGTACGCGGCCCGATGTCCTCGATCCGCACGAGCGCGCGGTGCCGTTCCGCGGTCTTCGGGGCGAGCGTGCCGAGCAGGATGTCTGCGGCGGCGAGGTACCGGTCTCCCTCGTTGACGTAGGAGAACGGCGCCTCCGCGAGGTAGGTGAACGTCCCGGAGCGTACCGCCCACGGCGAGTGCTCCCCGCCAGCGACGCCGTCCGCGAGCACTTCGTTGACCGCCGGATTGTCCCGCCGTACCAACGGAATCGAACCGACCTCGGGATTGCGTTCGAGCGGCACGTTCTTGTAGCGGACCTCCGTCGGCGAGGTCGGGGTGCGGCCCACCGGCGTCCATCCCCAGCGCGAGGTGATGCCGGGGTCGTGTTCCGCCAGGCGATAAATGTTCTCGCCCATCCAGACGACGGGGACCTTCGCGGCCGCCACGTCCGCGAGGAACGCGGGCGGGAGCGCGGACTCGCTGATCGCGCCGACGTAGACCAGCGCCTGATATCCGCCGATCTCGCCGGCCCGGTAGTCGGCCGCGGCGCGCATCGTCCAGCTGCCCGCCCGCGAGACCAGGTTCGCGGTCTGCATCGCGTGCGCCTCGGCCAGCCCGGCCTCGTTCGCGCTCGCGGGCGGGTTCGGCGCGTCCCGCTCACCCGCGTCGTAGACCACCAGCGTCCGATGGTCGCGGTTCCCGCCGGGGCCCGGGCTGCCGACCTCGCTGCCCATCGCCAGCCGGTCACCGAGGGAGACCGGGGCGGCCGCGGGCGACGCGAGGATCGCGCTGGCCGGACGCGTGTACACGACCAGCATCACCAGCCCGGTCGCGACGACGACGGCCAGCGCCGCGAACCTCAGCCCGGCGGGCGTCCGACGGCGCCGGTGTCCCTTCCGCTTCCCGGTCATACCAGCACACCTCCCGAAAGCACGGCGAACTCCTCCACCGGCTCGGCACTCAGGCCGAGCAACCGGGCCAGCGCGAGCTCGGTGCGCGACGCGGCCTTTCCATCGCCGAACGGGTTGCCGTTGCTCATCATCGCCGCTCTGGCCCGCGGGTCGGCGAGGAGTTCCGACGCCGCCCGCACGATCAGCTCGCGATCGGTGCCGACCAACCGGGCACAGCCGGCGTGCACCGCCTCCATCCGTTCGGTGACCTCTCGCAACACCAGCACCGGAACCCCGAAGGTCGGCGCCTCCTCCTGGATCCCGCCGGAGTCGGACAGCACCAGCGTGGCCGCCGCGAGCGCGCCGGCGAGTTCGTCGTAGCGCAGCGGCTCGGTGACCACCACACGGGACACGCCGCCCAGTTCGGCGCCGACCAGCTCGCGGACGGCCGGATTCGGGTGCGCGGGCAGGACCACGTGCACGCCGGGATGCCGGGCGACCAGTTCGGCGACCGCGCGCAGCACCTGGCGCAAGGGTTCGCCCCAGGATTCGCGGCGGTGCGCGGTCACCAGCACCAGCGGCTCACCGCGCGTGGCCGACTCCACGGCCGCGGCGACCCGTTCGTCGCGGTAGTCCACCGCCCCGCGGTCGGCGATCGCGCGGATCGCGTCCACCGAAGTGTTGCCCGTGACCACGATCCGCTCGGCGGGGACCAGCTCACGCGACAGGTTCTCCGCCGCGGCAGGTGTCGGCGGCAGATGCAGGGACGCGGCCTGCGTGACCAGCCGCCGGTTCAGTTCCTCCGGGAAGGGCGCGGCCAGATCGAACGAACGCAGGCCCGCTTCCAGATGCACCACCGGGACCCGGCGCCAGAACGCGGCGAGCGTGCCGGCCAGGGTGGTCGTGGTGTCCCCCTGGACCACCACCACCGCGGGCGGTTCACGGTCGGCCAGCCCGTCGAGGCCGGTCAGCATCTGGCCGAGCAGTTCGGGCTGGCCACCGTCGCGGCGGTGCAGCGGCAACGTGACGTCCGCGCGCAGACCGAACGTCTCCAGCGCCTGATCGACCATCGTCGGATGCTGCCCGGTGGCGACCAGCACGGGCTCCATCCGGCCCGCCGCGACGATCGCCTCGGCGACCGGCGCCAGTTTGATCGCCTCCGGCCGGGTCCCCATCACGAGCCACACCCGCGGCCGGGTTCCTTGTTTATTCCAAACCATTACTCCCCCAAGGTTCGAATATTCTTTTCCGCGACTCCGCGCACTTCTCATGATCCTTTGTGCGGGGCGCTGTGCCCGATGCGACGCAGAGTGGTTCCACCCGGTTCCCGGCGAATTTCCTCACCCGATCGAGGGAACCGGGGCGCGACTCTTCACGTCGTAGTCGACGATGCGGGATCGGCCGGGGGGCCCGACCGCATCACGCACAATCCTTTCAGCACAAGGATTTGAGCACTTCTAGCTTGGGGGAGAAAATGTCTGTGATCCGGATCGGACCGGCGGTCGGGGCGACGGCGACCATGGGGGTCGCCGCGAGCGCCGGACCCTGGCTGCCCTTGTCACTCGCCGCGTTCATTCTGTTGCTTTTCGCCATTCGCTCGATTCTCGTCCGAATCGCGCCCGCGCCGGAAAGGGGGCGGTAGCGAAATGGAAACCAGTCTGTCCGTCATCGCCACCATCATGGTCGGCGTCCTGATCTGGTGGCCGCTGCAGAACCTCGTCCTGGCGGTGTTCGCCTGGCGGTCCCCGCAACGTCCGCGCAGTGTGCGCCGGACGCCGGATCCGGTGCCGTTCTGGATCGTCATCCCGGCGCTGAACGAGGAACGGGTCATCGCGAACACGGTGCGCAACGCGCTGGCCACGGGAACCCGGTACACGCCGGTCCGCGTCGTCGTCGTTGACGACGCTTCCGACGACGCGACGCCACGGATCCTGGCCGGTATCAGGGATCCGCGGCTGCACGTGCTGCGCCGTGAGCTGCCGATGGCCCGGCAAGGCAAAGGCGAGGGCCTCAACACCGCGTATCGCTACATCCTCGAAATCGCCCGCCGGGAAGGCACGATCGAGCAGACGATCGTCGGGATCGTGGACGGCGACGGCCGCTGCAGCGAAGGCATGCTCGACGAGATCGCCGAACTGATGGCGGAGAAATCGGTCGGCGCCGTGCAGTGCCGGGTGCGCATCCACAACCGGCACAAGACGCTGGCGCTGCTCCAGGATCTGGAATTCGGCGCCATCGCCGACTCCGCGCAGTCCTTGCGGGACCTGGTCGGCAGTGTCGGGCTGGGCGGCAACGGCCAGTTCACCCGGCTGTCGGTGCTCGCCCGGTTCCACCCTGGCCCGTGGTCGGCCTGTCTTGTCGAGGATCTGGAACTCGGTCTGCGCCTGCACCTGGACGGGATCCGCGTGCGCTACACGAAATCCGCGTGGGTCACCCAGCAGGGACTGACCGACGTGAAAAGGTTGCTGCGCCAGCGAACCCGGTGGGCGCAAGGCAATCTGCAGTGCTTCCGGCACCTTCGCGGGCTGACCACGTCGAGGTTCGTCAGCGGTGTCGGCCTCACCGACTTCCTGATCTACCTGCTCTCGCCCTGGCTGACCGTGCCCATGTCGCTGCTGCTGGTCGGGCTGGTCGCGGCGTCCGCGGTGGCGCTGGCCACCGGGAGCACACTGGGCGGGCTGGTGGCCACGGTGGACACTCTGCCGACGTCGGCCGCGATGCTGGTCGGGCTGGCCATGCTGCCGAGCCTGCTCTGGGGACTGGTCTACTGGATCCGGCTCCGCGACGAGAACATCTTCCGCTGCCTGTTCGCCGGGCTGCTCTACCCGTGGTTCCTGGCGCTGGGCATCATCGCGACGTGGCGGGCGCTGTTCCGGCTGCTGTCCGGACGCAACGGCTGGGCCAAAACCGAACGGCTGGCCGAAGACGGCCAGGCCGCGCCACCGACACCGATGCCGGTTCCCATGCCCGCGCCCGCATCCGTGCCGCTCCCGCTGCCGCGTCCGATCACACCGCCGGCGACGGTCGATCCCAGCGTCACCCAGCCGATTCCCTCGGAGGTCCTGGCCGCCGCCGAACGGACCCGGCCGGTGCCGCATCCGCTGGCCGAAGCCGAACCGACACAGCGACTGGAGCGGGTGTGATGGCAGGCCAGCACCGGCGCGGCCCGAAACGGAACAAGCTCGTTCTAGTCCTCGCGGCCGCCGTGCTGGCCCTCGCCGCGGCCTCCGCCATCGATCGCGGTGACTCCGGGAAGGAGTCGTCGGCCGGGTGGTACGTGACGGTGTACTACACCGCCGTCGAAGCGCATCACGACGAAGACCCCGTACCGGTCACCGGCTGCCTGGTGATCGACTGCGAACGCGGTGACGACAACCTGGGGCGCTACCCCGAAGGGTTCGTGCAGGCCGTCGAAGCCGAAGGAACCGGTCGCATCGTCAGCGGGCGGCACGCCGGCCGCTACCTGAACTGGTCGCACGACACCGGTTTCTGGCTGGACAACGCGCCCCGTGACAGCCACGGCCGCCCGCTGGAGCCGTTCGTCTCCGCCGCCGCGGATCCGAACGTCCTCAGCGCCGGCCGGGAACTGCGGATCACCGGCTGCGGCACCGCGGAGGACGGCACGGCGATCGACGCGGGAGTCTGCGACCGGCTGCGGTCGGCCTCGTGGCGGATCATGGACGAGTTCACTCCCGGCCTGGGCGGCGACCGGCATATCGACGTCTACCTCGGCGAGGAGACCGGACCGGACTTCACTTCCGACCCGATGTACTCGTCGCTGCACAACGCCACGCTGGAGCTCGGCAAGCCTTGACCGTCAGGAAAGCCGTCCGGCTGCGGCCCGCCTCACGCATCACCAGCGCCGCCGAGAGCCCCGGATCCACTGCACGAAGTAGGCGACGTCGCGAAAGCCACTTTCGGGACACCAGATGTCGCGAAAGTGGCTTTCGCGACACCCGCGCCCCGGCGTACTCGTGGTGCGGCAGGCTAAGTTGACCGGATGAGTCTTCTCGATGACGTGGCCGAGCGCGACGGCTGGCGCTGCTGGGTGTGCGACGAGCCGGTCGACCCGGACATGTCGGTGAACGATCCGCGCGGGCCGAGTGTCGACAGCCGGACCGCCGATCGGAAGGCCAAGATCCCCGAGCGGCTCGCGCATCGCGGGTGCAACACCCGCAAGGGCGCGGTCAAGGTGGTCATCGCCTGGCCGGACCGCCTGCACGTGGCCGAACCCGCGCCGCTGATCACCGTCGCCGGACGGCTGGAGCGCAAGGGCGGGCGCGAATTGGTGGCCCGCTGCCCGACCGAGCAAGACGCCAAAGAGGCGGCGGAGTGGCTCGAAGACCGGTTTTCCCGTCTGGTACCGGGATTGCCGGTGACCGCGGGAGTCGAGCCGGGCGGAGGCCAGTTCCTCGTCATCCTCAACGCCGGCCGCCGGTGAAGCGACCGGCGGCCGCGTCCATCCTAAGAGGACACTCCGCAGCCCGGGTCTCGTCTCGGTGACCCTCCTCGTCGCCTGCTGCGCCGCCCTCTCCGCCTGCCGGGTTTCGCGGCAGGCGGAACCGGACGCCCGCCGAGCGTCTCCGATTTCTCCCCATTGGACGCCGCCGGTGCCGCGAAGACCCGCGGCGACGGGAAGATCGCCTTGAGCATCGCCGCGCCCCACGGCACCATCGACGCCCGCACCGACCGCATCCGGTTCAACAGCGTGCCCACCCGCCGGGACATCAGCGAGGTGACGTACTTCCTGGCCACCGGCTCTCGCGACGAATTCTTCGCCTGGATCCGCGAAGGCGTCGGCAGATACGGCATCGACGGCGAATCGGCGGAACGCTGGATCGGCTCGGCGACCGCCGATCCCAGGCGGAAAAGCGATTTCTCCCTGACGAGCGGGGTCAGCACCGGCCTCGAAGTGAACTACGACCTGCGCTACGACGGCACCAAAGGACGGCCAGGTCATCATCATGCGCGTCAGCCCCTGGAATAACCCTTTCGCCGCCTTCGCGCAAGCCCTGAACGCACCATTGCCGGAGCCGTGGCCTGCCTGTTTAGTCAGGGGCGCCCTGCCGACGGGCAGGGCCTTGATCGCTCCGAAAGCGAGGACATCATGGGCGGAACCAAAAAGGCATTACCGCGCAGACTGGTCACGATGGCGGCCGCGGCACTGATGGCGGCGGGTCTCTCGATCGCCGGCTCGGGCACGGCTTCGGCCGCGGACTACTACTACGAATTGCCGTACCCGGCGGGTGAGGCGTACACCGTCTCCCAGGGACCCGAGGGAACCTTCTCCCACACCGGCCCCTACAACGAATACGCCTGGGATTTCGCCCTTCCGGCCAACTACGAGGTTTCCGCCACGCAGGGCGGCCAAATCCTCGTCTCGGACTGGTCACCGTACTGGCAGAACGGTATCGAGGTGATCATCCGGCACTCCAACGGCACCTGCACGCACTACGCGCACCTGAACCGGGCCATCTACAACGCGGGCGCCTGGGTCCCGCAGGGCCGGGTCATCGGCTGGTCTGGCAAGACCGGGGCTGCCACCGACTATCACCTGCACTACCAGGTCATCAACTGCTCCACCCGTGTCGGCATCTCCTCCACCCTCCAGGGCTGGGTCCCGAGGACCGGTTCCCGACCGGTCAGCGTCAACACCAGGGCCTGATCGTCAGCCCGCCGTCTTCGTGATGGTGACGCGCGCCGAGCCGCTCTGTTCGTCCTGCACCAGGACCTTCAGCCCGTTCCCCTCGTAGCGGACGATGGCGAGGTTCGCGTTGTGGGTGTCGGCGTAACCGAGGCCCGGCAACGTCTCCGCGTAGAAGCTCTTCGCGGTCTCGGTGTCCACTCCGGAGATCCGGAACGACACCGCGGTGTCGGTCGTATGGGTTCCGGACGCCGTACCGCCCGGCGGCAGCGGGAACTCGGGCGACGGCCAGCCCGGCGGCATCGGGTACGCCGACGCCGAACCCGATGCCGCCGGGGTCCCCGGTTGGCTCGATCCCGCCGCCGGGGCGGAAGGCCGCGGATCACCACCGCAACCCGCGATGGCCAGGCACGCGACCAGTGCGAGCATCGAAATCCCACGCCTTTTCGTCATACCGGAAAACTACCTCACGGTATGACGGCGACGTACTTGAGCCCATAATGACAACTTCACCCGAAAGTGGGTACGCGCCCGTAATTACCCGCATTTCATCGGTATTTCATCGGCGCTCATTAGCGTTCGGCGAGCAAACCCGACAGTGGGGAGAAACCGATGAAAAGAGCCGGAGCACGTCTGCTCGCGACCGCCGTCCTGTCCGTCGTCACCCTGGCCGGAGCCATCGCCGGAGCGGGAGCGGCACAGGCGGCGCCCGCGCGGCCCGATGGCCCGTGCGGGCCCGTCATGTTCGTCGTGCCGGGATATCAGGACGGCGGGGCACAGAAACTCCTGGACCGGGCGTTCGCGCCCGGCGGCGCCGACCCGGTGCGCATTCCGTATCCGAACGGCGCCGGGGACGTGAATCTGTACGCCGACGTCGACGCGGGGGTCGCCAACCTCCGCACGGCGCTGTACAACCTCTACGTCACCTATGGCTGCGATCTCGAAACGAAGGTCTACATCGTCGGGTTCAGTCTCGGCGCGCTCGTCGCGGGCACGGTGCTGGAGACCGAACCGCCGGGACGGAACATCCAGGGCGTGCTGTTCGCGGACGGGCGGCGGCAGCCCGTCGAGTCGAACTGGCCGGGTGACCCCGGCGGGCTGATCGGGCATCTGCCCGTGCCCGGCCCCGGCGGTGCCGGGTTCCGGCCGGTGGATTCGTTCCGGTACCCGACGCTCAGCCTGTGCAACGGGCCGAGGGCGGCAGGCGGCGCGGATCTGATCTGCTTCGGCGGCACCAATCTGGACAGCTACTTCAGCTCGCACCCGTATTACAGCTTCGAGGTGAACAACGAACTGAACATTCACGGCGAAGGCCCGTACCCGAACAACCTGCGCAACCGCGTCATCCCGTAACCGGCTTCGCAACCTCCCCGGCGTTTCGCCGGGGAGGTTGCGCGGCGAACCGAGGTCGTGCCCTTGGGGACACGGCGGTTCGAACCTTCGGGCAACTCTGTCCGCACCGGCTTTCCAGCGCAACCCCATTCCGCTTCCGACGTCTTCCTGACAAAGCTTCACCAAGGAAGGCGAGAGGGGCGCTGAAATGAAATTCACCGCGAAGAAGACCATCAAAACGGCCATTGCCGGCGGGGCGGTCGCCGCCACCGCACTTCTTTCCGCGTGCGGCGCGAACAATGTCGCGGGAAATGGTTCTCCGGTGAAGAACGCGGCCGTCGAACAGGCGCGGGCGGGCGGTGGCCAGGGGGCGGCCGCCGGAGGTTCCGGCGCCGAGTCGTCCGGCGGCGACGTCGACTGCAGCAAGCACGGGGGTCAGGTCGGCGCGCCGGGGCGGCCGAAGAGGGATCTGATCGCGGTGGCCGCGACCGACGGCACCACGCCGGGATGCACCGAGGCGTACAACGTGATCACCGAGTACTACGAGAAACTGCCCCAGGCCGAAGGCCCCGGCGAGCGGGTGCTCGACGTACAGGGCAAGTGGACCTGTGCCCGCCTGACGGAAACCGGGATCGAGGTGATCTGCGGTGTGCCGAACAGCTCCCTGCAGCTGGAGACCAGGCCCTAGGCACGGGGAAGGCGCCGGTCGAGCAGAACCGGATCACCACGGTCAAGGAGATCTACCGCCCCTGACACCGGAAACGGAAACCGGCGGC
>NZ_JBHVKW010000155.1:0-13838 GCF_042797905.1 Amycolatopsis sp. NPDC057786 | reverse complement strand
TCCACAAGAGACCGATCAAACACCGAAGACACCCCGGCCAACTCCCGAGCCATCCCCACCCACTGCGAACCCTGACCAGGAAACACGAACACCACACCCGAACCCGCACTCGCCATGGGTTCAAGGGAGGTCAACGCCTCCAGCAGCGTGTCCCGGCTTTCGCCGACCACCACGGCGCGATGGCCGAAACTCGCCCGCGACCGCACCAGCGACGCACCGATATCCACAAAGGACAGATCCGGCCGCGCGCGCACGAACTCCGCCAGCCGCCCGGCCTGCGCCCGCAGGGCATCGGCCGACTTCGCCGACAGCACCCACGGCACCACTCCGGCCTCCGGCGAGGGGTCCGGTCCGGCCACCGCTGGTGCCTGCTCCAGGATCACATGCGCGTTCGTTCCGCTGATCCCGAACGAAGACACCCCTGCCCGACGTGACCGCTCGACCTCCGGCCACGGCCGGGACTCGGTCAGCAGCTCCACCGCACCCGCCGACCAGTCGACCTGGTCCGTCGGCCCGTCGACGTGCAACGTCTCCGGGAGCGTCCCGTTCCGCAGCGCCATCACCATCTTGATCACGCCACCGACCCCGGCCGCCGCCATCGAATGCCCGATATTGGACTTCAACGACCCCAGCCACAAAGGACGGTCGCGCTCTCGGCCGTAGGTGGCCAGCAACGCCTGAGCCTCGATCGGATCACCCAGCCTGGTGCCGGTCCCGTGCGCTTCCACCGCGTCGACGTCCGCCGGGGCGAGGCTCGCGTCCGCGAGCGCGGCACGGATCACGCGTTCCTGCGACGGACCGTTCGGCGCGGTCAACCCGTTCGACGCGCCGTCCTGGTTCACCGCCGAACCGCGAACCACCGCCAAGACCCGATGACCATTCGCGAGCGCGTCCGAAAGCCGCTCCACGACCAGCACACCGACACCCTCGGCCCACCCCGTCCCGTCCGCGGCATTCGCGAACGCCTTGCACCGGCCGTCACGCGCCAGACCACGCTGGCGCGAGAACTCCACGAAGTCGTCCGCGTGCGCCATGATCGTGACGCCGCCCGCGAGTGCGAGGGTGCATTCCCCGCGTCGGAGCGACTGCACCGCGAGATGCAGGGCCACCAGCGACGAGGAGCAGGCCGTGTCGACACTGACGGCCGGCCCCTCCAGCCCGAACGTGTAGGCGACCCGGCCGGAGACGACGCTGCTGGTCCCGCCGTTGCCGAGGAAGGGCTCCAGATCGTCGGGCACGGCACGGAGCCGGGTCGTGTAGTCGTTGTCGATCACGCCCATGAACACCCCGGTCGCCGATCCGGCGAGCGACGAGGGGTCCAGGGAGGCCCGTTCCAAGGCCTCCCAGGAGGTTTCGAGGACGAGCCGCTGCTGCGGGTCCATCGCCACCGCTTCCCGAGGCGAGATACCGAAGAACGCCGGATCGAACTCGCCCGCGCCATCGAGGAAGCCGCCCTCACGGACGTAGGTGGTCCCCGCCCGGTCCGGATCCGGATCGAAGAGACCGTCGACATCCCAGCCACGATCCCTGGGGAACGGCGACATCGCGTCGACGCCGTCGGCCACCAGCCGCCAGAGGTCTTCGGGCGAGGTCACCCCGCCGGGATACCGGCAGGCCATCCCGACGATCGCGATCGGCTCGCTCGCGGCGGCGATGAGCCTCCGGTTCTGCAGCCTGAGCCGTTCGGTCTCCTTCAGTGACGTGCGCAGGGCGTCGACAAGGCGGTCGTCGGTCATCGTGTGCTCCACATCAGGATCGTCAGGCTGTTCACTGCTGTTCTTCGCCGCTCATCGCCAGCGCGATGAGGCTGTCCGCGTCGAGTTCGTCGAGCCCGCCCGGTTCAGCCGGTGCCGGGACGGCGAGCCCGGTCAACGCCAGCAAGGTGTCCAGCACCCCGGTTTCGGCGAACCGGGACAGCGGGATCTTCGCCAGGGCCGCCCGTAACCGGGCCTCGGCCGGATCCACGTCCGGCTCTTCCGGCGCCAGGACGGTGACGAGATGCCTCGCCAGTGCCTGGGGACTCGGATGGTTGAACACCACGGTGGCCGCCAGCCGGAGGCCGGTGAGCCCCTGCAGCCGGTTCCGCAGTTCCACCGCCGTGAGCGAGTCGAAACCGAGTTCCTTGAAGGCCGTGGCCTGGCCGATGTCACCGCCGTCGCCATGCCCGAGCACCTGCGCGGCCTGTCGCTGGATCTCCTCCACCACGAACCGTTCCCGCTCCGCCGCGGCGAGCCCGGTGAGCCGTTCGGCCCACGACCGTCCCGAGGTCACCGTGGCCGCGGCAGGCCGCCGGGCCGGGCCCGCCAGCGCCCGCAGTACCGGCGGGACGGTGCCGGACGAGCGCGTCTTGACCGGATCCAGGCCGAGCGCGGTGACCGACGGCCATGGCGAAGCGACCGCCTGGTCGAACAACCGCAGCCCCAGCTCGGTGGACAGCGGGACCTCGCCGGACCGGACCAGCCGTTCGACGTCCACATCGGACAGATGAGCGGTCATACCGGTGCGCTGCGCCCACAGTCCCCAGGCGATCGACGTCGCGGGCAACCCTTCCGCCCGCCGCGCCTCCATCAACGCGTCCACGAACGTGTTGGCCGCCGCGTAACCACCCTGACCCGCGGCACCCAACGTCGCCGCAGCGGACGAGAACGCGACGAACATCGCCAAATCCCTGCCGCGAGTCAGCTCGTGGAGATTCAGCAGCCCATCCACCTTCGGCCGCAACACCTCGGCCAACCGCTCCGGCGACAACGACTCGACCAACCCGTCGTCCAGCACTCCGGCCGCGTGCACGATCCCGGTCAGCTCCGGGATGGCGTCCAGCACCCCGGCCATCGACGCCCGGTCCGCGACGTCACACGCCACCACCGACACCGACACCCCACTGCCCCGCAGCTCCTCCACGAACTCGGGCTCGACACCCCGGCGACCGGTCAGCACCAGGCTCCGGACCCCATGCTCCGCCGCCAGATGCTGAGCCACGAGACCACCGAGCCCACCGGTACCGCCGGTCACCAGCACGGTCCCAGCCCGATCCAGCACGGAAGGAACCGTCAACACCAACTTGCCGACATGCCTCGCCCGGCTCATGAACCGGAACGCCTCCACGCCACGCCGCACATCCCACGCCAGCACGGGCGGCGGCGACAGCAGTCCGCCGCCGAGTTGATCGGTGATCTCCAGCAGCAGCTTCTGGATCCGCGCGGGACCGGCTTCGATCAGATCGAACGCCCGGTAACGCACACCGAGATGCTGCGCCGCGACCTCGTCCGCGTCGCGGATATCGGTCTTGCCCATCTCCAGGAAATGCCCGCCACGAGGCAAAAGCCGCAGCGACGCGTCCACGAACTCCCCGGTCAGCGAATTGAGGACGACGTCCATACCCTCTCCGCCGGTCACCGCCAGGAACTTGTCCGCGAACTCCAGATCCCGCGACGACGCGATGTGATCATCGGCCAGCCCCAGCGACCGCAACACCTCGTGTTTGCCAGGACTGGCCGTGGCGAACACCTCGACGCCCCGCCGTGCCGCCAGGCCGATCGCGGCCATCCCGACCCCACCCGCCCCGGCGTGCACCAGCACCCGCTGACCCGGCTGGACATCGGCGAGGTCGTCCCAGGCGTACGAGGCGGTGGAGAAGACCAGCGGCACCGCCGCGGCGGCCGGGAAATCCCAGTGTTCCGGCATCGGGACGAGGTGCTCCCGCGGTGCCACCGCCCTCGGTCCGAAGCCACCGCTCACCAGGCCCAGCACCCGGTCGCCGACGGCGAGATCCGCCACGCCGTCGCCGACCTCGACGACCACACCGGCCGCTTCGTAGCCGAGCACGTCCGCGGTCGCGGCCATTCCCAGCAGCGAGACGACGTCGCGGAAGTTCATTCCCGCCGCCCGGACGGCGATCCGCACGTGTTCCGGCGGGAGCGGCGCCTCGTCGACGGGGACCAGGCTCAGGTTCTCCAGTGTGCCGCGCACCGGGGCGTCGAGCCGCCAAGCAGCTCCGCCCGGTGGTTCGAGCGTGCCGGATCCGGTCCGCACGAGCCTGCGAGCCGACGCTCTACCCCTGCGCAGCAGGAGTTCCGGTTCCCCGAACGCGGTGAGAACGGGCAGGAGGGCTCGGCTCTCCTCCATGTCGTCGACGTCCACCAGAAGGAACTGGTCCGGGTTCTCCGCCTGTGCCGAACGCACCAGTCCCCAGAGTGGTGCGTGGACGATGTCGGTGACCGGCTCGCCAGAGCCCGCGTCGACCGCGCCGGAGGTCACGAACACGAGCCTCGACGCCGGGGAATGGTCCTCGGCGAGCCACCGCCGGATCAGCTCGAGCGCACGGGCCAGCGCCGAGGAAACGGCTTCGGCGTCCCTTGTGGACACCGGAGGGAAGGTGGCGAACACCAGATCCGGCTCCTCGCCCGCGACCGGCGAGGGAAGTTCGGCCCAGTCGATCCGGTACAGCGGGTCGGCGGCTTTACCCTGCACGGTGGAGGGATCCACCGGCCGGGAGACCAGCTCCTCCACCGACGCCACCGGAGCACCGGTCTCGTCGAAGAGATCGATCGCGACGGCGCCGTCCCCGGTTGGCACGATCCGCACCCGCAGGGCCGACGCGCCCACTCGGTGGATCTCGACGCCTCGCCAGGAGAACGGGAGCACGACCGCGCCGGTGTCCTCGGTGAGGACGCTCGCGTGCAGTGCCGCGTCGAACAACGCCGGATGCACGCCGAATCCCGCGGCGTCGGTGCCGTCGCGAAGCGCGACCTCCGCGTAGATCTCCGAACCGCGCCGCCACGCCGCCCGCAACCCTTGGAAAGCGGGGCCATAGCCGTAGCCACCTTCGGCGAGCCGCGGGTAGAAGTCCGTGACGTCCACCGGTTCGGCGTCGGCGGGTGGCCAGTTCGGTTCCGCCGCACGGGTGACCGCTCCGCCCCTGGCGAGGACTCCGACGGCGTGGCAGGTCCAAGCGTCGCCCTCGTCGCCTTGTGAGTAGGCCGCGACCGCGCGTGTCCCGTTCTCGTCCGCCGCTCGCACGACGACGCTGAGCGAGACACCACCGCGTTCCGGCACCACCAGCGGCGCGGTGAGGGTGAGGTCGTCGATCCGCGCGCATCCGGCTTCCTCGGCGGCGCGGGTGACCAGCTCGATCCAGGCCGTCCCGGGAAACAGCACCGTGTCCAGCATCGCGTGGTCGGCGAGCCACGGCCGGGTCCGCCGGGAGATCCGGCCGGTGAGCACGACCTCCCCGGATTCGGGCACGCTGAGGATCGCGCTGAGCAGAGGATGTCCGGCGTCGCCGAGTCCCGCCGACGCGACATCACCTGCCGCGTCGCGGCCTTCGAGCCAGAACCGCTTGCGCTGAAAGGCATACGTCGGAAGGTCCACAGTGGTCGCATCCGGCAGGACCGCGGCCCAGTCGAGCGGTACCCCGCGCGTGTGCAGCCGTCCGAGCGCCGTCATGAGCGCGGCGACCTCCGGCCGGTCCGCCTTGAGCGCCGGGACGAAGTCCGCCTGGTCCGCGCACGCCGGCCCGAGACCGGAGAGCACTGCGTCCGGGCCGAGTTCGAAGAACGTCGACACCCCGAGCCCGGAGAGTCGTTCGACGCCGCCGGCGAACCGGACGGTCTCCCGGACATGGCGCACCCAGTACTCCGGCGAGGTGATCTCCTCGGTGCCGAGAACCTGTCCGGTGACGTCGGAGACGATCGGGATCCGCGGTGCCGAGTAGGAGATGACCCTGGCCGCCCAGCGGAATTCGGCCAGCATCGGCTCCATACGAGCCGAGTGGAAGGCGTGGCTGACGGTGAGCCGCCGGGTGCGCCTGCCGCGCTCCCGCCAGATCCGTACCAGGTCGAGCACGGGTGCCTCGTCACCCGAGACGACCACCGACCGCGGGCCGTTGACGGCCGCGAGCGCGATCCCTTCGGTGAGGAACGGAAGGATCTCCGCTTCGGTCGCTTCGATCGCGGCCATCGCGCCGCCCTCGGGCAGCGCTTGCATCAGACGGCCGCGGTGGGCGACCAACAGGGCCGCGTCGGCCAGCGAGAAGACGCCGGCCACGTGCGCGGCCGCCAGTTCGCCGATCGAGTGGCCCAGTAGGAAGTCCGGCCGGACACCCAGTGCTTCGATCAGCCGGAACAGCGCCACCTCGAAGGCGAACAGGGCGGGCTGGGTGTACTCCGTGCGATCGAGCAGCGCGGCGTCGTCGCCGAAGACGAGGGCCCGCAGAGGCCGGTCGAGGAAGGCGTTCAGTGCGGCACAGGAGTCGTCGAAAGCCTGTTTGAACACCGGGAAACGCTGGTAGAGCTCGCGTCCCATCCCGAGCCGCTGGCTGCCCTGCCCGGTGAACATCACCGCGAGCCCGCCCTCGGCCGGGCCGCCGGTCACGACGCCGGGAGCCGAGCCCTGCTCCGCGAACTCGCGTAAGGCGGCGACCAGGGAGCCACGGTCGCCGGCCACGGCCACCGCGCGTTCGGCGAGCCACGCTCTCGTCGTCGCGAGCGAGTAGGCGATGTCGGCCGCCCGGGATTCCTTTCGCCCGTCGAGGAAGTCGGCCAGCTTCCGCGCCTGCGCGCGCAACCCGGCCGGGCCACTGCCGGAAAGGACATAGGGCAACGGACCGGCGACGTCCGCTTCGGACGGTTCGTCCACCTGGGTGGTGAGCCCCTCGATGATGACGTGCGCGTTGGTGCCGCTCACGCCGAACGACGAGACGGCCGCGCGCCGCGGCCGGTCCGTTTCCGGCCACGGGACGGCTTCGGTCAGCAGGCGGACCTCGCCCGCCGACCAGTCGACGTGCGGGGTGGGCTCGGTGACGTGCAGGGTTTTCGGCAGGAAGCCGTGTTCCAGCGCCAGTACCATCTTGATCACGCCGATCACCCCGGCCGCGGCCTGGGCGTGGCCGACGTTCGACTTGACCGAACCGAGCCAAAGTGGACGGTCGCGGTCACGGCCGTAGGTGGCCAGCAGTGCCCGCGCTTCGATCGGGTCACCGAGTTTCGTGCCCGTGCCGTGTGCCTCCACCGCGTCGACGTCGGCGGCGGTCATCCCCGCGTCGGCCATCGCGCTCCGGATGACGCGCCGCTGCGCGGAACCGCTGGGCGCGGTGAGCCCGTTCGACGCTCCGTCGGAGTTGACCGCCGAACCGCGCAGCACGGCCAAGACCCGGTGCCCGTTGGCGATCGCGTCCGAGAGCCGCTCGACGACCAGTACCCCGGCTCCTTCGGACCAGCCCGTTCCGTCGGCGTCCGCGGAGAACGCCCGGCAACGACCGTCCGCCGAAAGCCCGCGCTGCCGGGAGAAGGACAGGAACCCGCCAGGGCTGGACATCACGGCGGCCCCACCCGCCAGTGCGAGGTCGCATTCACCCCGGCGAAGGGATTGCGCGGCCAGGTGCAACGCCACCAGCGAGGACGAGCACGCGGTGTCCACGGTGATCGCCGGGCCCTCCAGCCCCAGGGTGTAGGCGATCCGGCCGGACGCGACACTCGCGGCGGTCCCGGTCAGCAGATGGCCTTCCAGCCCCGAGCCGACGTGCTGCAGGCCGGGACCGTACTCCTGGTTCTCGATTCCGGTGAACACCCCGACCGGGGTCCCGCGCAGGCCGTCCGGGCTGATCCCCGCCCGTTCGAGCCCTTCCCAGGCGACCTCGAGCAGCAATCGTTGCTGAGGATCGGTCGCCGTCGCCTCACGCGGCGAAATACCGAAGAACTCGGCGTCGAATTCCCCGGCGTCGTGGAGGAAGCCGCCGCGCCGGGTGTAGGTCCGGCCCGGCGTGGCGGGATCCGGGTCGTACAGCGCGTCGACGTCCCAGCCCCGGTTGTCCGGGAAGTCCGAGACGACCTCACCCTCGTCGGTCAGCAGCCGCCAGAACCGTTCGGGCGACGTGATCCCGCCGGGCAGACGACAGGCCATCCCGACGATGGCGATCGGCCCGGCCGGATCCGCGGCGGTGGTGGCACCGTCGTCCGCGTCCAGCGGCGTGCCGGAGAGCTGCGCGTACAGCTCGTCGGCGAGCGCCCGCGGGGTGCGGTGGTCGAACACCATCGTCACCGGCAACTCGAGACCGGTCGCCGCGGTCAGCCGCCGATGCAGGTCCACCGCGGCGATCGAGCCCAGCCCGAGGTCCGCGAAGGCGCTCGATGGGTCGACCGACTCCACGTCCAGCACTTCCGCGGTGTGCCCGCACACCAGGCGCGACAGGATGTGCCGCGCCTCGAATTCCGGTGCCCGGTTGAGTTCGTCACGCACTGGCGCCCCTTTCGTGCCATCGCATCCCGGGTCGCTCAGCCGGCGACCGGGGCCGTGAGCCTGCCGACGACACCTTTGGGGTCGAAGCCGGTCACGGTGAAGTTCCGTTTGGTGCGGTCCAACCGCCGGAAAAGCGCGTCCGGGCCGGTGAAGACGATTCGCTCCACTTCGAGACGGCGCAGCGTCGCGACCACCGACGGCCAGTCGATCGGCCGGTCGAAGGTGTCCAGCAGCATGGCGCGCATGGCTTCGGCCGAGTCGACGACGGCGCCGGTGGCGTCGGCGATCACCGGAAGCCGCGGTGTCTCGATCGGGTACCGGTCGAGCACTTCGCGGGCGGCCCGCTCCCGCAGTCCGGTGAACGAACGGGCGTGCACCGGCGGCCGGATCGTGGCGAGCGAATAGCCGCCCGCCGCGCGAACGCTCTCGGTGAATTCCGCCAGCATCGGCTCGCGCATGGACACCATGAAGAAGTCGTCGTCGAGGAAACCCGAATATTCGGCGAACTCACCGCGTCCTACCAGTCCGTCGAGCAGAGAGTCCACTGTGGATCGGTGGATCCGTACCACGGTGTGGGTGACGACGTCGGAGAAGTGCTCACGGAAGAACTCGGTCTCACAGCGGGCGAGTTCGGCGGTCATGCGCACGCCGTCGGCGAAACCCAGGGAACCCGTGAAGACCGAGGCCGCCCGCTGCCCGAAACTCGGCGCGGCACAGACCTCCGGCCGCAGGCCGTGTTCTTCCACGGCCCGGTCGGCCAGTGCCAGCGAGTTCACCAGAAAGGCCACCTGCGTGTACTCGGAATAGGCGTCGTTGCTGCCGTAGAAGGCTTCCAGTAGGTCGTAGCCGAGTGCCTCGTCCGCCTCGGCCAGCCGCCTGCGCACATAGGGGTCCAGGACCATGAACCGTCCGACGGACGCGAAGTCCGACGGACCCATCCCGGGGAAGACGATCGCGGTCATCAGTGGCCCGCCAGCTCGGCGAGCTTCTTCTTGTCGGTCTTTCCGTTACGGGTCACGGGAAAGCTTTCGAGCACATGTACACGGTTGGGCCGCTCGTACACCGGGAGCGCGGTGCTGAACCGGTCACGCCAGTACCGGGGCTCGCGACGCTGATCGTCGGCGACGAAGAAGATCAACTGTGCGCCACCGCGGTCATCGGGTGTGCTGATGATCTTGACCGGACAGCCCAGTTCCTCGGCCTTGCGCTCCACCGCTTCCGGATAGATCGTGTAGCCCATCCGGTTCACGGCCAGTTTCCGGCCGAGGACGATGACGTTGCCGTGCTCGTCGATCCGGCCGAGGTCACCGGTGCGGTACCAGCCTTCGGGAAAGGGAACCAGTGAGCCGTCTTCCGCGATGGTGCCGGTCATCGCGTCAGGGCTTTCCACTTCGATCTCGCCGACCTCGCCCGCGGTGTCGAGCGGCTCGCCGTCCTCGCCGACGATCCGCAGCGCGATCCCGGGGAGTGGTCGTCCACAGTGGACAGGGTTGTCCGGCGAGGCGAAGGCGACGTTGCCGAGTTCCGTGCTGCCGTAGCTGTCCAGCAGCGGCCTGCCGAACTCGGCGACGTAGCGGTCGGACAGGCTCTTTTCCAGCGAAGCCGCGCCGGCACAGGTCATCCTCGCCCGCTCGACGCACTGACGCAGCTCCGGCCGTCCGGCGGCGAGGCGCAGGATGCTGTGGTAGGTGGCCGGGGTCGCCTCGACCACCGTGGTCCCGCAGACCGCGCCGAACCGCAGGGCACGGTCGAGCCGCCGGTACGGTGCGACGACGAGCGAGCAGCGGAGGGCGAAAGCCGCCAGCACCATGGAAAACCCGTACTGGTGGGCGAACGGGAGCAGCGGGAGGATGACGTCGTCCTCGCGGTACCCCACATGGGCGAGGTGCCGTTCGACATTGCGGAGGAACCGGCCGCCGGATTTCACGACGCCCTTCGGTGTCCCGGTCGACCCCGACGTCCACAGCACGAGCCCGTCGGGTCGTTCGCCCCATGGCTCGAAGGAGACCGGCCTGTCCTCGACGACGACGCCCGCGGCGGCCGCGTGGATCTCGTCGAGGAAGACCGCTTCACCGCCATACGCCGCGTCATCGTCGACAAGGGACAGTTTCGCACCGGACAGACGACAGATCTCCTCGGTACGGGACAAGGAGTCACCCTGGTCCACGAGCACGATCGAAGCACCCACTTCGACCAGTCCCAGCAGGACGGTGACGTAGTGGGCGGAGTTGGCCGCCTTGAGCACGACCCGATCACCCGCGCCGATCCCGAATTCGCCGAGGACGGCGGCGACCTGCAGTCCCGTCCGCTCGGCCTCGGCCAGCGTCCGCACCGAGTCGGGCGCAAAGATCTTCGCGGTCATGGCTCCCTTTCGTCGGACAGGCGGGTTCGTTCGAACCGATGCTAAGTACGGAGCCGCCGCCCGTTCACCCCCTAACCGCCCCTACCACCCCACTCAACCCCACCGGATTTCCTGGTAATAGGGGCCTTCCCTCCTGCGCTAGGGGTTGAGGGCAGGCTCGCGGCGCCGGTACTCCTTGCCTGCAGGAGATTCCTGCCTTTCCGCGGACTGACGGGCTGCACCTTCTCCTCGCGGTACCCGCTGCGGTGGCTACGACCGGTAAGGACACCCTCGTGACCGAAGCGATTTCCGTTCCCGACACCAGTCCCGCCCGTACCGTCGTCGACCTGCTCCGGTACTGGGCGGAGGAGGACGGTGACCGGCTCGCCGTCGCCTTCGTCGACGACCCGGAGCTGCCCGAACCCGCCGTTTCGCTGTCCTATCGCGAACTCGACCGGGCGGCGCGCCGGACGGCCGTCCTGCTCGGTGCGCGGGTGCGTCCCGGCGAGCGAGTGCTCGTGGTGAGCCAGGACGGACCGGATTTCCTCACCGCCTTCCTCGGCTGCCTGTACGCCGGCGCCGTGGCGGTCCCCGCTCCCGCGCCGGGTGGCAATCGCTACCAGGCCGAGCGGCTGGCACGGATCGTTTCGGACGCCGAACCGTCGGCGATGCTGGGCACGACGCGGCTTCTGCCGGGAATGCGGGAACTGACGACGAGCCCTTGCCTGGTGACGGACGGGCCGGAGGAGGTGGACGCCGGTTCCTGGCGGCGGCCGCGGATCGCCGACGGCACCACCGCGATGATCCAGTACACCTCGGGGTCGACCCGTGACCCGGTGGGTGTGCTGCTCTCCCACGCCAACATCGTCGCGAACGCGGAAGCACTGCTCGCCGACCTGGGGCCCGGCTCCACCGGCCGGTTCGGCGGCTGGACCCCGCTCTACCACGACATGGGCCTCGCCATCGCGCTGCAACCGCTGCTGTTCGGCGGAACCAGCGTCCTGATGGCGCCGATGACCTTCTTGAAGCGGCCGTACACCTGGCTGCGGCTGATCGACCGCTATCGGCTGGAAATGTCCGCCGGGCCGGATTTCGCCTACCGGATGTGCACGGCGAAGATCACCGACGAGCAGATCGACGGCCTCGATCTGTCGAGCTGGCGCTGGGCACTCAACGGCGCGGAACCGGTCAATCCGGTCACCCTGCGCGCGTTCGCGGCCAGGTTCGGGCGCGCCGGGCTCGGCGAGGGCACGCTGACCCCGGTGTACGGCCTCGCGGAAGCGACCGTCTACGTCAGCGGCGCCGGCGGGAACCCGCCGGTGTTCCGCACCGTCGACGCGCGATCCCTGGAAGCGGGCAAGTTCGTGCTCACCGACGACCCGGCCGAGGGCTACGAACTGGCCTGCTGCGGCTGGCCGAAGGCGTTCGACCTCCGCATCGCCGACCACGCGACCGGTCTTCCGCTCGAAGCGGGCCGCGTCGGGGAGATCCAGCTTCGCGGCGCGAGCGTCGGAGCCGGCTACTGGCGCGCCGGGCCGAACCGGACCGAGGACGGCTACCTGCGCACCGGCGACCTCGGCGTCCGCCACGAAGGAGAGTTGTACGTCCTCGGCCGAACCGCCGACGCGCTCGACGACGGCGACCGTGTCCTGCTGCCGCAACGGCTCGAGACCGAGATCCGCGCCGAACTCGGCGCCCAGGTGGAGACCGGTGTCGCGGTCCAGGGCGACGGGACGGAGATCGTGATCCTCCAAGAGGTCCGCGGCCGCCCCGACCAGGCCGAACTGCGCGCGATCGTGACCGCCGTCCGGCGGCGGCTCTGGCTGGCCCTCACCGTGCAGCCGGCACAGGTCGTCCTGGTCCGGCGGGGCGCGATCCTGCGCACCACCAGCAACAAGATCCGCCGGGGCGCGACGCGCGAGCTCTATCGCGCGGGGCGGCTAGACCCGCTGTACAGCGACCGGCGGCCACTGCCCGCGCTGGCCCTCGTGTGACCTCGCGATAAGGGGTCGTTCGCGAGAAGTCCGGACACGGCAGGGGTTTTAGGGGGATGTCCCGGCGCCGGGCGCCTCCTAGCGTCAGGCGCATGAATCGTCTTTTTCG
Organism: Amycolatopsis sp. NPDC057786; assembly: GCF_042797905.1. Classification (NCBI taxonomy): domain Bacteria; kingdom Bacillati; phylum Actinomycetota; class Actinomycetes; order Pseudonocardiales; family Pseudonocardiaceae; genus Amycolatopsis; species Amycolatopsis sp. NPDC057786. The sequence continues at coordinate 1,159 of NZ_JBHVKW010000155.1, read as the reverse complement.
CGGTATGGCGGCGATCGTCGCCGGCACCGCCTTGTTCTCCGGAACACTCGCCGCCGGTCCGGCCATCGCCGCCCCGGCCAGGGAAGGCCTGCAAAAGGCGCTGGACAACGCCGTCGCCGCCGGTGCGCCCGGCGCGTACGCCGCGGTGGTCGACCAGGACGGCAGATGGTACGGCCAGAGCGGCGTCGGCGACGTCACGACGGGCGCCGCGCCGGACCCCCGCGGCCGTTTCCGGGCGGGAAGTATCACCAAGAGCCTGGTCGCCACCGTCGTCCTGCAACTGGCCGGTGAGGGCAAGGTCGGCCTCGACGACCGCGTCCAGGACCGCCTCCCCGGGCTGCTGCCGTACACCGAACCGATCACCGTCCGGCAGTTGCTGCAGCACACCAGCGGGATCCCGGCGACCGACCGGTGGAACAGCCTTCCGGAGATCGACACGACCCGCTGGCAGCACCGGACACCGGAGGAGACCATCCGGAAGGGGACCGAGGGCAAGCCGCTGGCCTTCCCGCCCGGCCAGGGCATGGTGTACTCCAACACCAACTACGCCGTGCTCGGGAAACTCGTCGAGAACCTCACGGGTGACGGGCTGAATTCCGTGCTGCAGCGACGGGTTCTCGACCGGGCGGGGATGCGGGACAGCTCCCTCCCGTACCGCTATCCCTTCGTCCACCACGCGGCCGCCCGTGGTTACGAACAGCTCTACGGTCCCGATGCGCCGCTGACCGACGTCACCGACTACGAGATGTCGCGGTTCTGGGGTTCCGGGAACCTGATCTCCACCACCGACGATCTGAACCGGTTCTACGGCGCCCTGTTCGCCGGCAAGCTCTTCCCCGCGGCGCAGCTGGCCGAGATGCGCAAGACCGTGCCCAGCAGCGTTCCCGGGCTGGACTCGGGCCTCGGCGTCATGCGGCTCCGGCTCCCGCAGGGATGCGCCGCACCGGAGGCATGGGGCTTCAACGGTTCGGTGCCGGGTTACAACACCTGGAGCATGCGGACTTCCGACGGCACCAGGCAGATCACGGTCGGTGTCACCACGAACCTGTCCTCCGACACCGCGCGTTCGGCCGTGTTCCGCGCGATGCTCGCCGAGTTCTGCGGCTGACCGGTCACCGACGTCGCGAAGCCACGTTCGGGACTCGCTCCCGAACGTGGC
>NZ_JBHVKW010000154.1:0-13965 GCF_042797905.1 Amycolatopsis sp. NPDC057786 | reverse complement strand
GGACATCTGGTGTCCCGAAAGTGGCTTTCGCGACATGCGGCGACTGTCTCAAGTGGACCGGCCGCGCGCTGTTCCGGGCGGCTGTCCGTGCCGACGTGGCAAGGCGTGTCGCGAAAGCCACTTTCGCGACACCCGGCCGGGCGGCCTGTCCGTGGGCGACGCCAAGGTGTCAAGGGCGGCGGTAGATCGTCATGGAGTGCCCCACCCGCTCCACCGGCGTGCTCCCGGCGATCAGCGCGCCCAGATCGCCGGTGACGCCGCCGGTCTGCCCGCCCCCGCCGGTGCCGCCACCGCCCATCGGGTCGGAGAAGGCCCCCAGGACCGCGGAATCCGACACGGCGAGCACCCCGTGCACCTGGTCCGCGGGCACCGTGAGCGGATCGGCGGCGTCGATGCCGTAGTGGGACGGCAGACCACTCCCCTGATAGACGAGCCAGGTGCGCTCACCCGCGTAGTCCTTCTTCAGGCGATCCGCCAGGCGTCCCAGGTCCTGTCCCCAGTCGACGTTCGAATCCAGCAGGTACCGGTGGGTGTTCTCCGGCCCGCCGAACGCCTCGTTGGAATACGGGAGGTAGTACGGGAACGTCATCAGCGAACTGACCGCGGCGAAGGCCACGACGGTCACCGCGGCCACCTTCACCCACCGTCTCCGGACGACGAGCACCGCGGCCGCCGCGACGGCGAGGAACATCGGCGCGAAGGCCAGGTACCGCACGCCGTTGTCGCGGACGATGACCATGGCCGTGGCCATCAGCAGGGCGGTCGGGAGGAGCACGTACGGCGCGGCTGGGCGCAACCGCCGCACCGACAGCAGCACGGCGGCGCCCGCCAGCCAGATCGCCATCGCGCCCAGCGGCGTCTTCACCAGCAGCGCGGCCGGGCCGTAGTACCAGAGCGATCCCGTGTAGTGCCTGCCGAACAGGAAGTTGTGCCACACGTGGTCTTCGAGTTCGAACTGGAACCGCATCCCGTCCTTCAACGGCTGCGGGAACGGCAGCCACTCGACGAGGGTGCGCATTCCGTGGAGCCGTTGCATTCCCGACGGTGTCTCCCAGCGCAGCCGCGGATCCACCACGAGGTAGGAGGCCCACACGACGGCGATCGCGAGCAGCGCCATCCCGGCGGCCGCCAGCACACCACGCCCGATCAGCAGCGCCGGGGACTTCAGGTCGAGACCGCGGGCGCGGCGGGCGTGCCAGACGGACAGCACGGCCAGCGGGATCAGCACCGGGACCGCCACCAGGGAAAGCACTTTCGTGGCCGTGGCCGCGCCGAGCGCGAGCCCGGCGAGCGGGAGGTAGAGACCGGGGCGGCGCCGGGCACGCCACACCAGCCACACCGACGTCAGCAGGAACCCGGCCACCGGCACGTCGAGCGTCGCCAGCGAGCCGTGCGCGATGACGTCGGGCGAGAAGGTGAACAGGGTGAGCGCCAGCAGCCCGCCCGCGCGGCCGGCCAGATCGGACGCGAACGCGAAGACGACCAGCCCGAACAACAGCGTCAGCAGGATCACCGGCAGCCGCGCGAACAGCATCAGCCGTTCCGGATCGTTGCCCGCCTCGTAGACGACGTGCTTGCCGAGTTCCCACTCGTGGCCGTCGAAGCCGGGGGCGACCTTCGGATCGGTGAGGGCCACCCCGGTCGCGATGATGAGCTTGCCCAGCGGGGGATGTTCGGGGTTGTACCGCAGGCTGTGCTCTTCGAGGTAGACCACCGCGGTGCCGACGTAGACCGGCTCGTCGATGGTCGGAGACTGTTCCACGGCGGTCGTGATCATCGCGAACGCCATCTGGGTGAGCAGGGCGAGCACGGCGCCCGCGAGCAGCCACCGCTGGTGCCGCCGCACCCAGGCGCTCCACTTCGAAGTGTCCATTGACGGCTGAAGGCCATCGGTCGTCAAGTTCGGCGTCCTTCCCCCGGCGGGCCGGTGCGCCCGGCCCGCCCTGGATAACGATTACCCGGCCGGGCGCCCGCGCCTTCGAGGGCCATCACGGTCGGCGCCGCCATTTCGGCGGCACCGAGTCGGGTCCGTGATGGCCCTCGTCGGCCGGGCGCTGGTGAAAGAGAAAGTCAGACGGAGAGCGGAAGAACGGACAGCCGCCGTTCGATTTCCAGGCAGGCGTTGTAGTCGGGGAGCATTCCCTGCCCCTCCGCCTCGGCGAGCGTGAGGGCGGCCGTGTCCCGTTCCGACAGGATCGGCACGACGTCGGTGTCGATCGGCAGGCCCAGCGCGGGGTCCAGGGGCGAGAGGGCGAGTTCGTTCGCCGCCACGTAGGGCGAGGAGATCATGTACGACATCACGGTGTCGTCTTCGAGCGCCACGAAGGCGTGGCCGACACCGACCGGGAAGTACATCGTCCGGAAGTTCTCCTGGTCCATCAGGACCGCGTCCCATTTGCCGAACGTCGGCGAACCGACCCGGATGTCGACCACGATGTCCAAGGCCTTGCCGCGGGGGCAGTAGACGTACTTCGCGGTTCCCGGCGGGGTCACGGTGTAGTGGATACCCCGCACCACACCGCGTTTCGACCGGCTGTGGTTCGTCTGCGCCACCGGGAAGAGCGGGCCGCCGTGGGCCTCGATGAACGCCTCCTCCTGGTACGGCGAAACGAACAGGCCCCGGTCGTCGGGGAAGACGCGCGGGGTGAACTCGAGCGCGCCTTCGACGGCGAGTTTGCGTGCTTGCACGGTTTTGCTCCTGTGGTCAGAGGGTGGACAGCACTTCGCGGACCGCGTGGACGACCTTGTCCTGGAGGTCGGGCGAGAGCGCGGGGTACATCGGCAGCGAGAAGATCTCGCCCGCCAGCTTCTCGGTGACCGGGAGCGAACCCGTCGCGTAACCGAGGTGGGCGAACCCGGTCATGGTGTGCACCGGCCACGGGTAGCTGATGTTCAGGTGGATGTCGTACGCCTTGAGGCGTTCGAGGATCTCGTCGCGGCGCGGGTGCCGAACGACGTACACGTAGTAGACGTGCTCGTTGCCGGGGACGGTCTTCGGCAGCTTCAGCTCGGTGTCGCCGAGGGCGTCGACATAGCGCTGGGCGACCGCCCGGCGGCCCGCCGTGTAGGCGTCGAGACGCTTGAGCTTGCGCCGCAGGATCTCGGCCTGGACCTCGTCCAACCGGCTGTTGTGGGCAGGGGTCTCGACGGTGTAGTAGCGCTCCTCCATGCCGTAGTACCGCAGACGGCGCAGCTTCGCGGCCACGGTCTCGTCGGACGTGATGGCCGCGCCGCCGTCGCCGTACGCGCCGAGCACCTTGGTGGGATAGAAGGAGAACGCGGCCGCGTCGCCGGTCGTGCCCGCGATCGTGCCGTTCTGCCGGGCGCCGTGCGCCTGCGCGCAATCCTCCAAAATGGACAGTCCGTGCTTCGCGGCGAGCGCCTTCAGCGGCGCCATGTCCACGCACTGGCCGTACAGGTGAACGGGCACCAGGCATTTGGTGCGTTCGGTGATGGCGGCCTCGACCTGGCCGGTGTCCATCAGGAAGTCGTCCTCGCGGACGTCGACGAACACGGGGGTCGCGCCCGTGCCGTCGATGGCGACGACGGTCGGGGCGGCGGTGTTCGACACCGTGATCACCTCGTCGCCAGGACCGACGCCCAGCGCCTGGAGGCCGAGCTTGATCGCGTTCGTCCCGTTGTCGAGACCGACGCAGTACCCGGCGCCGTGGTACGCGGCGAATTCCGATTCGAAACCGCGCAGGCTCGCGCCGAGCACGAGCTGCCCGGAGTTGAAGACGGTCTCGACCGCGTCCAGCAGATCGAGCCGTTCGGTCTCGTATTCGGCGAGGTAGTCCCATACGCGCGTGGTCATGTGCGAGCCTTTCCGTGAACGGGGGTGGTCAGCGCGGCGACGGTGCGGCGCACTCCTTCGGGCAGTGAGATCTCCGGACGCCAGCCGGTGATCGCCCGGAACGGCGTCGAATCGATGGTGACGCTGCGAAGATCCGTCGACGGCGCGTGCGACGGAGGCTCGACACAGACCACGTCCACCGGGCCTCGTCCGGTGTGCTCGGCCATTTCCTTCGCCACGAGCCGGAAGACGTCGGCGAGCTGGTCTCCCCGGCCGGCACCGAGCAGCCAATGGCCGCCGACGAGCGCGTCCGGGGCGGCCAGTGCCGCGGTGAACGCTGATGCGATGTCCTCGACGTGGACCAGGTCGCGCCGCACGGTGCCGTCGCCCCAGATGGTGAGGTCCTGTCCGTCGAGCGCGCGCCGCGCCATGGCGGACACGACGCCGCGGTCCTGGTTCGCGCCCTCGGTCGCGGTCTCGCCGAACACCGTGGGCAGCCGCAGGCTGATCCCGCGCACGCGGCCGTCGGCCGTGCCCTTCTTGAGGACCTGTTCCGCCGCCAGTTTCTGCTGGTCGTAAGGGGTTCCCGGCTCGTCGGGCTCGCTCCCGTCGATCGGCTCCCGGGGTGGCACACCGACCTGCGACGCGGCACCGCCGTAGACCACCAGTGGCTGTCCGCTCACGACTTCGACGAGGTCCCGCATGACACCCAGGTTCACGCGTTCGGCCTCTTCGGTCTCGGCGACCCGCCAGCCGCCGTCCGCGAGGAGGAGGTACACGATCGCGTCCGAGCCCGCGATCGCTTCGGCCAGCGCGGCGCGGTCGGTGAGATCGGCGGTGACGACGGTCGTCTCGGCCTGGCCCTCCGGCGGCGTGAGCCGCCTGCGCGACACCGCGCGCAACCGGATCGGTTGCCGCGCCAGCGCGCGCGTCACGGCCGAGCCGACGAAGCCCGACGCCCCGAGGACGGTGATCTGCTTCATTTCATGCCTCTCGTTGCGGCTGTGCCGTCGCGGCGTTGATACAGGCGAGCAGGGTGCGGGCTTCGACGTTGACGTAGTGCCCGTGCCGGGTGAGCGCGGTGAGCTGGCCGGGGGTGACCCAGGCGTAGCCGGGCGGGGACTCGACCGTGTCGTCCGCCTCGATCGCGAGATAGCGGGCCCTGACGTTGAGGAAGCGGCCGCCCTCTTCGGAATGCATGGCCTCGTAACGGATCCGCGATCGCGGCGCGTTCAGGACGAAGTCGAGGAACGGCGGGCGGCTCTCCGCTGGCAGATGCGCGTAGTTCTGGGGTGTGCACTGGACGGTCGGCGCCAGCTCGACCGTGTCCAGGAACCCGCCGTCGGCGCGGGCGTGGACCAGGACGTGCGGGACACCGTCGATCTCGCGGACGAGGAACGCCACCACCCCCGTGCCGACGGATTCCAGCAACGGCTGGGTCCAGCTGATCTTCTCGCGGTTGCTGCCCTTCACGGCGACCGCGAGGACCTTGAAGTACCGGCCGTCTTCGTGCTCGATCGCTTCGACGCCCTGTTTCCAGCCGCGGACGTCCGTGAGCGGGATGCGCCGCGCGCGCACGTCGTGGCGCGAACGCTCGTTCGTGAACCACGACAGGAGCTGGACGTCGGACAGCAGCGCGCCGGGAGCCTCGTCGTGGTACGGCAGACAGGACAACACGCTCCTGGCGTTCATGTTGATCGTCTCGTCCTCGTGCATCAGCTCCGCGATCTGGCCGAGGGTGAGCCAGCAGAAATCGTCCCACATCGGCACGTCGTCGAGGGTCTCGACGATCATGTTGCGATTGGACTTGCGGAAGAACCACGAGCCCTGCTCGGCCTGGAGGACGTCGACGATGATCCGTTCCGGGTCCGGCGGAGCGAAGTACTCGATCAGTTTGACGTTCGTGCCGCCGTGCGCCTTGGTGTAGTTGCTGCGGGTGGCCTGCACGGTCGGCGAGAGCTGCACGAGGTTGGGGTTTCCCGGTTCCATCTTGGCCTGCATGAGGAAATGCAGGACGCCGCCGAACTCCTTCGCCAGGATGCCGAGAATCCCCACCTCGGGCTGTTTGATGACCGGCTGCCGCCATTCGCGGTACGGGCCGTCGCCGTGGGGGCCGTCGGCCTCGACCACGTGCAGCCCCTCGATGGCGAAGAACCGTCCGCTGCTGTGCACGAGGTTCCCGGTCACGTCCTCGAAATGCCACTGGTCGAGTTCGGCGAACGGGATGCGTTCGACGTGGAAGACGTTGGCCTCACGGCGTTCGTCGATCCACAGGCGGACGTCCTTGGTCGGCATGTGGACGCCGTCGGTCGTCGCGGCCGACAGCGCGATGCGGTCGGCGTGGTCGCGGTCGTCGCGAGGCCGCACCGTCACGGGTGTGAGAAGGGGCAGCATGGACCTCACCTTTCGTAGGCGGTCGTGAGTGGCGATTCGGCGTGAGCCCAACCGCGGCCCGGCGCCGACCTGGCGACCGTGTCGCGAAAGCCACTTTCGCGACGTCTGGTGTCCCGAAAGTGGCTTTCGCGACACCACCTCCAGGCGGCCACGGACCGCGCCCGGAGTCGGCAGCGGCCGGGCGCCGGAACCCGAATCGCCACTCACGACCCGCTGTACCGAATGCTCAACCGCCGGACCGCGCTCACCGAATCGCAGCCGGCCAGGCCCATCGCGTTCCGGAGTTCGACGGCGAGCAGGTCGAGCGCCTGCCGGGCGCCCTCCTGGCCATCCGCGGCCAGTCCCCACATGACCGGCCGTCCGACCAGCACACCGGACGCGCCGAGGGCGATCGCCTTGAGCACGTCCCCGCCGGTCCGGATCCCGCCGTCCAGCAGCACTTCGCAGCCACCGCAGACCGCGGCCGCGATCTCGCCCAGCATCGTGATGCCCGGTACGGCGCCGTCCAACTGACGGCCTCCGTGGTTGGACACCACGATCCCGGCGGCACCCGCGTCGACGGCCCGCACGGCGTCCTCGACCGCGAGGATCCCCTTGAGCACCACCGGAAGGTCCGTATGCGCGCGGACGGCCTCGACGGATTCCCAAGTGGCCGGGGCGAATTCGCGCGCGGTGTGGTCGGCGACGGCGGAAAGCCCTTCGGTACGGCGATGCGCGGCGGCACCGGCGTCGAAGTTGGCCGCCGTCACCGATTCCGGCAACGCGAAGCCGTTGCGCATGTCCCGCAGCCGCCGTCCCATCCACGGCACGTCGACGGTGAACACGATCGCCTCGCAGCCGGCGTCCTCCGCGCGGCGCACGAGCTCCAGCGACCGCTTTTCGTCGCGCAGCCAGTAAAGCTGGAACCACGGCCGTCCACCGACGGCCGCGACCTCCTCCAGCGGGACACTGCTGAGCGTGCAGACGGTGTACGGCACGCCGGCGTCCCGCGCCGCGCGTGCCGCCGCGAGTTCGCCTTCGGGGTGGAACAACCGCTGGTACGCGACCGGTGCGACCGCCACGGGGAGCGCGGCGCGCCGGCCGAGAACCTCGGCCTCGGTGGTACCGCCGGAGAGCTCGCGCAGCATCCGGGGGATCACGAAGATCCGCTCCAGCGCGGTGCGATTGGCCTCCAGCGAGGACTCGGCCCCACTGCCCCCGGCGAGAAAATCCCAGATCTCGCCGGGGAGGGCCGCCCTGGCGGCACGTTCGAGGTCGTCGAGGCAGAGGTGGGTCATCGCTGGGCGGGGCCGATCTTGCTCTGCCCGGTGCGCTCCAGCTCAACGGCTTCGTACAGGGCCTTGATGTTGGAGCTGCCGAACGTGCCGGCGCCCTGGCGCTCGATGATCTCGAAGAAGATCGTCTTACGCGGGTGGGTGGAGGCGGTGAAGATCTGGAACAGCTGGCCGCCGTGGTCCTCGTCGGCGAGCAGCTTCGTCTCGCGCAGGTCGTCCAGCGAGTGCGTCTCCAGCTCGATCCGCTCGCCGAGCAGGTCGTAGTAGGCGTCCGGGGTCTTCAGGAATTCCACGCCACGCGCGGAAAGCTCCTTGACCGCACGGACCGCGTCGGGGCTGGTGAACGCGATGTGCTGGACGCCGGAGCCGTGGTGCTCCTTGATGAAGTCGTCGATCTGGCCGGGGTCGGCGGTCTTGTCGGGCTCGATCAGCGTAAGGGTGACCGCACCCGACGTGCTCTGCACGACGGTGGAGTTCATCGCCTGGGCACCGACCACGATGTGCTCTTCGAAGATCTGCTTGAACCCGAGGGCACGCTCGTAGTACGCCACCGTGGAAGCGAGGTCGCCGGCGTTCAGGCAGACCGCGAAGTGGTCGATGGCGTTCAGGTCCACGCCGCCCTTGCCGCGGAAGGCCGCCGTCGATTCCTCGGTGTCGTCGCTCTGGATCAGGGTGTGCACGACATCGCCGAAACCGCTGACGGTGGCCGTGACGACGGAGTCCGCGCGCTTCTCCGGCTCGCGGATGGGCTGCGCGCCCGCCTTCACGGCGGTCGCGAAGGCCGCGGCCACGTCGGGAGTGCGCAGCGCGATGTCCGCCACCCCTTCGCCGTGGGTCTGCAGGTAGGTCGCCCCCGGGTGCCGGTCGGTCAGCGGCTCGGTGAGGACCAGGACGATCTCGGCGTGCCGCAGCGTCACGCTCCGGTGGTCGTCCGACCGGTCCGTGGCCGCGACGGAGAAGTCGTACTTGTCCATCCAGCCGGACGCGGCGGCCTCCAGGTCGGCCACGTACATTTCCACATAGTCGATCTCGAAATTCTGCGTGGTTTCGTGAGAAGACAAGACATTCCTCCGTGGAATAGATGTGATCCTCAAGAACAGGATGGCGCGAAGCCCATTCCCCATCAATGGTGTCCGCTTGACAGTTCAGTCCGAATAGGACGGTCAGCGGCCGGTGAACCGCACCGGCAGTTCCCGGTAGCCCTGCACTACGACCGCCCGCAACCAGGACGGCTCCTTCGTCAGCTCCACTCGTGACACTCGCTCGGCCACCTCCCGCAACACGACCGCCAGCTCGATCCGCGCGAGCGCGGACCCGAGGCAGTGGTGCATACCGTGCCCGAAAGCGATGTGCCGATTGGGTTTCCGCCCCGCCAGGAACAGATCGGGGTCCTCGAACACGGCGGGATCCCGGTTCGCCGCGGGCAGCCAAGCGACCACCGGCGTACCCGGTCCGAGGTCGCGGCCGTTGATGGTGACCTCCCCGGTCGTCACACGCAGGACGTGCATCGCGGGCGAAGTCCAGCGCAACACTTCGTCCACGACGGTGTCGACGTCCACGTCCCCTTCCCGCACCTGCGCCAGAAGGCCTGGCACGGTGGCGAAAGCGTGCACCGCGCCGGTGATCGCGTGCCGCGTCGTCTCGTTGCCGCCGATCAACACGTTGTCGCAGTTGAGCAAAACGTCATCGATCGACAGTTCGTCGTCGGAAAGCAGGGTGCTGACGAGGTCTTCGCCGGGGCTCGCGCGGCGCGCGGAGATCAGTTCGTCGAAGTAGACGAGGATCTCGGTATGCGCCTGACGCGGGGTCATCCCGTCGAACAGCTCGTCCTCGCCGCCGAACGCGTGGTTGGTCAGGTCGATGAGCATGTCCTGGTCCTCGGGCGGCACACCGAGGATTTCGCAGACGACGGCGGCGGGGATCCGCGGCCCGATCGCCGCGGCCACGTCGCAGACTTCGCCGTCGAGCACGCGGTCCAGTACTCCGGAAACCTCGGCCCGCACCCGCTCCGACAGCTTCCGCGCCGCCGCCCTCGAGAGCAGTGGCCCCACCAGCTTGCGCAACTTCCGGTGCTGGTCCTGTTCGGAGACCACCATCATCTGGCCACCCGAGTTGTCGGGATGCTCACGGTCGAAACCGATCATCATCCCGAATTCGGAGGTGAACGGGGCCGACGGCCCGAGTACCGCGGCACACGCCCGATGCGAGAACACGGACCAGAATCCGCCGGGTGAGCTGCCGGGCTCGCTCCACACCATCGCGTCTTCCGCCGCGTACTCGCGCCACCGGTCGTGCCGGTCCAAAGTCGTGTAGAGGTCGGGATTTCCGAGGTCGACGGCTGTCGTCGTCTGCATGACTGGTCTCCAGGTCAGGTGTGGGCGCCGTCGAGCACCTTGGCCAGCCGAGCCACCGTCGGCGCGTCGAAGAACGCCTGCACCCTCAGCCGGATCTTGAGGCGTTCCCGGATGCGGCTCACGAGCCGGGTCGCGAGCAGCGAGTGGCCGCCGATTTCGAAGAAGCTGTCGTCCACGCCGACACTGCTGACGCCGAGCACTTCGGCGAACAGCTCGACAAGGATGATCTCCGTCGGGGTGAGCGGTTCCCGCCCCGCCGCCGCGCGCCCGGCGTGCTCCTCTTCGGGGGTGGGCAGGGCGACCCGGTCGATCTTGCCGTTGGGCGAGACCGGCAGGCTCGGCAAGCCGACGATCACGTCGGGGACGAGATATCCGGGCAGCTGCGCGCGAAGCGGCGTCAGGAGCCGCTCGGCGGGGACGCGCTCGCCACCGGCGCCGACGACATAGGCGACGAGCCTGTTCTCGTGCTCGGTCACCACCGCCTGGGCCACGCCGTCCACCGCCAGCAGCGCGGCCTCGACCTCGCCCGGTTCGATCCGGTGGCCGCGCACCTTCAGCTGGTCGTCGACCCGGCCGACGAAGACGTACTGGCCGTCCGCGCGCGTGCGGACGCGGTCGCCGGTGCGGTACATGCGGCCGCCCGGGGTGCCGAAGGGATCCGGCAGGAACCGTTCCGCGGTCGCGGCCGCTCTTCGGAGGTAACCGCGAGCGAGACCGGGGCCCACCGTGTACAGCTCGCCGACGTCCCCGTCCTCGACGGGCCGCAGCCGGTCGTCCAGGACATACGTGCGGACACCGGTGATCGGCCTCCCGATCGGCGGCGTCTCCTCACCGGTCAGCGGCTCGCTCGCGGTGACCGCGACCGTGGTCTCGGTCGGGCCGTAGGCGTTGATCATCACGCGGTCCACCGCCCACCGCTTCGCGACCGGGGCCGGGCACGCCTCACCGGCGACCAGGAGGGTCAGTCCGGCAGGCAGGCCGCCCGACTCCTCCAGCGGCGCCAGCGCGGACGGCGGCAACGTGACATGCGTGATGCGCTGTTCGCGCACCAGGCGGGAAAGCGGCTCACCGGGGACGAGGTCCGGCGCGGACGCCAGTACCAGGCAGCCACCCGCCTGCCAGATCGGCCAGAACTCGGCGACCGCGGCGTCGAAACTGGGCGAGGCGAAGGCCAGCAACCTGCTGTCCGGCCCCAGTTCCTGACGGCGCACGTAGTCGTCGGCCAGGTTCGGGATGCCGCGGTGCGTGACCAGCACGCCCTTCGGCCGCCCCGTCGAACCGGAGGTGTAGATGACGTACGCCGGGTGGTCGGGACGCAGCGGGCCGAGCCGGTCCCGGTCGTCCAGGTTCGGCTCGGACATTCCCGGTTCCCGTTCCACGCTCAGTACGACGGGGGCACCGGACACGTCCTGACCCGGCAGGCACAGCAGACAGTGCGCCGCCGCGTCGTCCAGCATCTGCCGCTTGCGCTCCTCCGGATAGTCCGGATCGACCGGCACGTATGCGGCACCGGCCTTGTGCACGGCCAGGATCGCGATGACGAACTCGATCGACCTCGGCATCGCCAGCGCGACGAGCCGCTCCGGGCCGACACCGTGCGCGACGAGGCGCCGGGCGAGCCGGTTGGCCTCCCCGTTCAGCTCGGCGTAGGTGAGGGTGGCGGTGTCCATCGCCACCGCCTGCCGATCCGGCAGCACGGCGGCGGTCGCCTCGAACAGATCGGGTGTCGTGGCCGCCGAAAGGACGGTCATACGGTCTCTCCCAGTGTCTCGCGCGATCCGGCGCGGAGGAACCGGATCAGCTCGCGGTTCACCGCTTCCGGGTTCTCCAGGTAACCGAAATGCCCGCACTCGGGAATCGTGCGGTAAGTCGCGCCGGGGATCGCGGAGGCCAGCTCCAGTCCGCCGGCCGGGGGCGCCACGAGATCGTGCTCGAACGAGATGACGTGACAGGGCACCTTGATCGCACGGTAGGCGTCGTGGCGGTCGGGCAACGCGCTCACCAAAAGCTGCGACCGGACACCGGGCCCCCAAGCGCCGGACGCCGCGAACAGGTCGAGCCAGTCGGCCGCGGCGTCGTCGTCGGCGAGGGTCGCGGGCCCCAGGTTGTGCATGGCGCGGACGGCGGCGAGGAAACCCGGCGGCAACTCGATGCCCTGCTCGATCAATTTCGCCTCGCCCTCGGCGAGCTCCCGCTGGACGAGACTGCTCTTGCCGCAGGCCGCCATCAGCACGACCGAATCCAGCAGTTCCGGTTGGGCGAGCGCGAGTTCCTGCGCGATGTACGAGCCCATCGACGTGCCGATCACCCGGCAGGGCACCGCGTCGAGATACTCGATCAGGGAGGCGACGTCGTCGACTAGGTCCGCGATCGTGAACCCGCCCGCGCCGTCGTCGCTCGGCGGGATCCCGCGGTTGTCCATGGTGATCACCCGGAAACCGGCGGCACGGAGCGCGGGTACCTGATGCAGGTCCCACACCGAACTCGGCGCGCCGGTGCCGGTCAGCAGAAGGACCGGCGGGCCGTCACCACAGTCGTTGTAGGACAACCGGATCCCGTTCTCGGTTGTCATCAGCATGATGCTCCTTGAGGGAAAAGGGCTGCTGCGCCGCGATTCGATGGCGGGGCGCGGATCGACCGTACCTTCGGGGACGGAGTGTCAGCGAGGATTCGGCGATGGACATTCTCCGGAAATGGCGTCCACGGCCCGTTCTTGACACCTCAACGGCGTATGGAAATCCTAGTATTCATGGATTCAAACGGTCTGTCCACTCACTTGAACGTGGAAACGCTGCATGGATCGCTCACCGATCCGGCCATCTCGTCGATGAATCTGCTCAACGAACTGATCGACGAATACCCTGTGGCCATTTCCATGGCGGCAGGCCGGCCGTACGAAGAGTTCTTCGACATCCGGCTCATTCACGAGTACATCGACGCCTATTGCGCATATCTTCGCGAAGATCGAAAACTGGACGAGGCGGGGGTGACCCGCACGCTCTTCCAATACGGCACCACCAAGGGCGTCATCGCCGACCTCATCGCGAAGAACATCGCCGAAGACGAGAACATCGACGCCGCCCCGGAATCCGTCGTCGTCACCGTCGGCGCGCAGGAGGCCATGTTCCTGGTCCTGCGCACCTTGCGCGCGGGCGACCGGGACGTACTGCTCGCCCCCGCCCCCACCTACGTCGGACTGACCGGGGCGGCGCTGCTCACCGACACTCCCGTGTGGCCGGTGCGTTCGACCGAAAACGGCATCGACCCGGACGACCTCGTCCTCCAGCTGAAGCGCGCCGACGAGCAGGGCAAACGGGTGCGGGCCTGCTACGTGACCCCCAACTTCGCCAATCCCACCGGCACCAGCATGGATCTGGCTTCCCGCCACCGTCTCCTCGACGTCGCCGAGCAGAACGGGATCCTGCTCCTGGAGGACAACGCGTACGGGTTGTTCGGCTCCGAGCGGCTGCCGTCGCTGAAGTCCCTCGACCGGTCGGGTTCCGTGGTCTACATCGGTTCCTTCGCCAAGACCGGCATGCCCGGCGCCCGCGTCGGCTTCGCGGTGGCGGACCAGCGGATGGCCGACGGCGGCCTGTACGCCGACCAGCTTTCGAAGCTCAAGGGCATGCTCACGGTGAACACGTCGCCCATCGCCCAAGCCGTGATCGCCGGCAAACTCCTGCTCAACGACTTCAGCCTCACCAAGGCCAACGCGCGGGAAATCGCCATCTACCAGCGCAATCTGCAGCTGACGCTGGGCGAACTCGACCGCAGGCTCGGGTCATGCGCCGACGTCACCTGGAACACTCCGACCGGCGGGTTCTTCGTCACCGTCACGGTCCCGTTCGTCGTCGACGACGAGCTGCTGGAAATCGCCGCTCGCGACCACGGTGTGCTGTTCACCCCGATGCACCACTTCTACGGCGGCAAGGGCGGATTCCACCAGCTCCGGCTGTCGATCAGCCTGCTCACGCCGGAACTGATCGAAGAAGGCGTCGCGCGGCTCGCGGCGCTCATCAAGCCGCGGCTTCCCTGAGGTCGCTCTGGTACCGGAAAGGCCCCCATCCCTTTGGTTCGGGATGGGGGCCTTTCCGTGTCTCGGGGTGCTGCGAAAGCCACTTTCGCAACGTTGAAGGTTGCGAAAGTGGCT
>NZ_JBHVKW010000153.1:0-14192 GCF_042797905.1 Amycolatopsis sp. NPDC057786 | reverse complement strand
CCTTGAGGGGACCCTGGGTCCCCTCAAGGAGGCCTCACGGACTCGGCGGGAGAAAGAAGTACGGACGAGCCGGCGTGTAAGCCGGATCCTGTCCCCGCCCCGCCTTGCGGCCGGGCGAGTGGCGGCCATCCATCTAGGCCCGCCGTCGCCGACGGGCTCGAGCGGCCTACCCGCAGGCTCGGGCGGGCAGCCCTCGAACGCCTGCGCAGGAGCCTCGCGGCTCCCTCTTGACCTTGCTCCGGGTGGGGTTTACCTAGCCGCCCTGGTCACCCAGGACGCTGGTGGTCTCTTACACCACCGTTTCACCCTTACCCCCGCCCGCGAAGCGAACGGAGGCGGTCTGTTTTCTGTGGCACTGTCCCGCGGGTCGCCCCGGGTTGCCGTTAACAACCACCCTGCCCTGTGGAGTCCGGACTTTCCTCGAACCGGTTTCCCGGCTCGCGGCCGCCCCGCCGACTCGTCCGTCGGAGAATCCTACTGCACGGGTCCGGGCAGGCAGTTCAGGTTGCGCCGCCCGTCGGGCTGGACGACGAACCACACGTGGTCGGTGCCCTGCCCGGTCCATTCGCCGGGCCGGGCGTTGGCGAACTTGTAGAGCGGCCGTCCCGCCAAAGTCACCTGTTCGGCGCCTTCGGGACGTTTGATGGTGTCGACGAGGGCCGGGTCGATGCCGGTCACCGACGGCGTGCCGCTGGTCGTGACGGGCGTCCACACGATGGCGCAGTCCCCGAGGCACGCCGAGCGGGACTTGCGCGGGTCGTCGCGTTCGTAGCGGAAGAGGACGGCGCCGGTCTCGTCGAGGACGGCCTGCCCCATCCGGGTCATGTAGACGGCGGTGAGCCGCGTCCCGGCCGGGGTGCTGGGCGGTGAGGTACCGGGGGACGACGGCACCCGCGGGCCGGGGAGCGCTTCGGTGACCGGAGCCTGAGCCGTCCGCGACGCGGGTTCAGCCGCCTGCCACCACATCGCGGCGCCCACGACGAGCGCCGCGATGACGACGAGCATGGTCAACCGCGATCGGCGCATCAGGCGTCTCCGTTTCTCCCGGGTGGCGGACGGGGTTCTGCTCCGCGATCTCGTTGGTCCAGTGGAGGACGGCCGACGGGCTGTCGAGGCCGACGACACCGACGAGCCGCCCCTTGCGGACGAAGCCGGTGACGGGCCGTTCGCCGCCGACGGGTGAGGCGAGCGCGACGGTGTCGGTGCCGAGCTTCGGGATGCCGCCCGCCTGGATCCGCATGCCGTGCTGTTCGGACCAGAACCGCGGCACCGGCGCGAACGGACGCGAAGCCTGCGGGCCGGCGAGCAGGTTCTCCGCGGCCGCCCGGCCCATTTCGACGGCGTTGAGCCAGTGCTCCACCCGTCGCGGCGTCTCGTCGAAACGCAGGTTCGGCCACTGCGCGACGTCGCCGGCGGCGACGATGTTATTCATCCCGAGCACGTGACAGGTCGGCGAGCAGACGACGCCGTCGTCGAGCGGCAGCTTCGCCCCGCGCAGCCACGAGATCGACGGCACGGTCCCGACGGCGACGACCACACACGAGACGTCCAGGATCCAGCCGTCGGACGAGCGCAGCCGCAGGCCGTTCGCCGTGGTCTGCCAGCTGTCGATCGACGCGCCCAGCGCCAGCCGCACCCCACGCGACCGGTGCAGCGCCGAGAGCTTCTGCCCGATGTGCTTGCCGACGACCTCGCCGAGCGGATGCGCCGACCGGCCGATGATGGTGACCTCCCGGCCGATCTCGCGCAGGCTCGCGGCGACCTCGCAGCCGATGAACCCACTGCCGAGCACCGCGACGGGCCCGCTGTCGGCGGCCAGGTTGTCGCGCAGTTCCACGGCGTCGGCCAGTGTCCTGACGCCGACCACCCGCGGATGTCCGTGCGGCACACCGGAAAGGCGCCGCGGTTCGACGCCGCTGGCGATGACCAGCCCGTCATAGGGCAGTTCCTCCGCCCCGGGCAGATGGACGACCTGGCGACCCGGCTGAAGATGGGTCGCCGGGGTGTTGAACCGCCATTCGGCGTCGATCTCGCCGGGCCGGGCGAGCAGCATCTCCGCCGGATGAGTGGCGCCGGTCAGCAATTGCTTCGACAACGCCGGCCGGTGGTACGGCAGCTCCGGTTCGTTGCCGACGATCACCAGTTCGCCGTCGAACCGCAGTTCCCGCAACCGTTCCGCGCACCGCAGCCCGGCCAGCCCGCCGCCGACCACGACGATCCGTTCGCTCATCGTCCAGCCCCCTGTAATCGGATCGCGCGCATCGGACACGCTCTGGCCGCGGCCTGGACCAGCGGCATCTGTTTGGCTCCGGGTTTCCGGAGATAACGCAACTGGCCGTCTCCCTGCAGCTGGAAGACCTGCGGCGCTTCGGCCTGGCAGATGGCGTAGCGGTGGCATTTCTTGTCGTCGACGGAGATCCGGACGGGTTGGGCCCGCCCGGTTCCGCCTTCGAGCAGCCCCAGCCGGACCAGCGCCCGCGGCGGGAGCACCCGGAGCACGGTGAGCACGACGGCGGGGGTGAGCACGGTGATCCCGCCGAGCCAGACCGTCGCGACGTTCCCGTTCGCGGCCGCGCCCAGCCAGGAGTGGATCGCCAGCAGGCCGACCGCGAAGTAACCGGCCTGATGGAACCGCTGCCCGCGGCGATCGGTCACGCCACGACGCAGCGCGGCGGTGACCGAGACGGCGACGAACAGTTCCAGCCCGACGACCCCCGCCGCGTGCCGAGCGACCCCGCCGCCCGCGAACGGGATCAGCAGCGCGAGCACGCCGAACGAGCCGTCGTCGAGGAACGGATAGCACAGTCCGTGGACGGCACCGGTGGCGAGACTGAAGGTCGCCAACACGACGTGACCCGAGCGCAACGCCTCGTGACCGGTGACGCGCCTGATCCAGCCGGTGGCGCTCAGCACTCCCCATACCAGTGTCAGGCACATGGCCACGTAGGCGAGCCGGGCGGAAA
The DNA here is from genome assembly GCF_042797905.1 of Amycolatopsis sp. NPDC057786. Lineage (NCBI taxonomy): Bacteria > Bacillati > Actinomycetota > Actinomycetes > Pseudonocardiales > Pseudonocardiaceae > Amycolatopsis > Amycolatopsis sp. NPDC057786. The sequence goes on along the minus strand of NZ_JBHVKW010000153.1, from coordinate 11,229 downwards.
GGGCGGCGATGTCCCGCACCCCGGTGTCGTGCGGCGACGACGCCGGGATCACCGCCAGGAGCGAGGCCGTCATGCTCGCCTGCCCGGTGCGCCGAGGACCCGGACGAGCCCGAAGGTCGCTCCACCGGCGATCCCCACCATGAGCAGGCCGAGCGCGATGTCGCCGCCGTCGAGGTCGTTGCCGCCGCCCGGAACGACCATCAGCGAGGTGGTCTCGGCGATGCCGGTGCTTTCGAGCAGGGTCATATGCCGCATGACGGTGTCGACGGCGGTCTGGGCGAACGACCGCATCGCGTCGTCGCGGGTGGCGGCCCGGACATGGGAGGCGAGACCGAAGATGCTGCCGTGCGCGGCACGGGCGCGGTTGACGTAGAGCCGGTCGAAATCGGCACCGGCGGCGCCGGTGATCTCGTCGGCCCAGGAGCGCTGCTCTTCGGTGGGTTCGCCGGGCAGTTCGACACGGACCTTCGAGGCGAGTGCGCGGACCTGCGTGTCGAGACGGTCGTGGTCGTCGGCGAGTTTGCGGCCGACCTCGCGGACTCGCCGCGCGCTTCCGCGCTGTTCCGCCTGACGGCTCACCGGGCCTTCCCACAATCCGGCTTGGCGCACCCGGACGAGGAGATCCCGATCGTGGGAGTCGATTTCCGCGAAGGCATCGGCCGGCGTTCCCACCCAAATAACCATGCAGCCGATCACCACTCCAAGAAGCCGATAGATCATTTCACCCGTCCCCCGTCCTCGAAGTGCCTCACTGGGAGTACGGCGAACCGGAGCGGTCGGTTCGATCTCCGTCGCAGCATCGGGTGTGATGTGCATCACACGACACATTTAGAACCGTTTCCGGTCGACATACGTACCGGACAACTAATGGTAAACAGGGCACTACTGCACATGGCCCACGGCGATAGTCTGCGCTACGGTGTACCAACCTGTGAAATCCTCCACCGCTGGGGAGGTTGCGAACTTTATGGAAGCAGTGGACAGAGAATGCGAACTCGGCGGCGACTCGCGCCCGAGCAGACTTTCCGACGAGCTGATTTCGTTGCTGTACAAGGATTTCCGGGAACCCCTGTTCAACAAGGTGCTGTACCTGACCGGCCATGATCAACAATGGACGGAGGACGTCGTCCAGGAAACACTGATTCGCGCCTGGCAGCATTCCGACACGTTGAACCGTGAGCCGGGAATGCTGCGCGGCTGGCTGCTCACGGTCGCCAAGCGGATCGTCATCGACGGCTGGCGAAATCGGCGCGCACGCCCACAGGAGGTGGAGCTGGACAGTTCCGAAAACGCCGAAACAGCGGATCAGACCGAGCAGTCGCTGTCCGCGCTCGTCATTTCCGAAGCGCTACGCTATCTCGACGGCAAATACCAGGCCGTCATCTACGAGACGTATCTGACCGGGCATACGGTCCGGGAGGCGGCGGTGATATTGGGAATCCCGGAGGGAACAGTCAAATCACGGCTGTACGCGGCCATGCGGACATTGCGACGGTCGTTAGGAGAGCTGGGTTCGCGATGAAGAAGCGCAAGGTGAAACACACCGACGTGGCGGCGTACGTACTCGGTGTGCTCGACCAAGCCGAGGCTCGTGCCTTCGAAACACATTTGGACGGCTGCGTACGCTGCGGCCGCCAGGTCGCGGAATTCGCTTCGGTGGAAGACGCACTGTCGAGGGCCGACCTGCGCTACCTGTCCCCCGTCGCTTCGCGGCGTTGCGAGCGGTTGTCGCTGATCGCGGCCAACCTCGTGGTGGTCTTCCTGGCGTGCGTCGTCGCGGCCCTGATGTCGTCACAACGGTCGTCCCGCCGGCTTCGGCGGATCTCGTCGGATGCGGGCATCTCGACTCCTGCTCCCCTCGATGACCAGCGACTACTCCCGATACCGCTTACGTTCGAGTAGTCTGCCGCAACCCGACACGAAGGTCTCTACGGTGCATACCGAAGTAAATCCCGAGAGCCCCTTCGGCGGACCTTCGGTACCGAAGCGCCGCGCCGCGGGGCTGCTGGGCCGCGACAGCGAACTCGGCACGATCACCGGGCTGCTCCGGGCCGCCCTGACCGGCCGGGCCGTCAGCGCGGTGGTGGTCGGCGAGTTCGGCATGGGCAAGTCGTCGATGCTCACCGCGGCCGGCGAGCTCGCGGAAGCGGCCGGGTTCACCGTCGCGATCGCCACCGCGTCCCGGCTGGAGACGCATCTGAGCGGCGGGGTCGGCCGCCAGCTGCTCGAAGGGCTCACCCACGCGCCCGCCGGCCCCGGATCACCTAGGCCGCGTGCCCCGCACGCCGCCGAATCGCTGCCGGACCGCCGTCCCCGGACCGAAGAGGAACAGACCGAGGCGCTCGACGCCTTCTTCCGCGCCGTCCGGCACGCCGCCGAACAGGGGCCGGTCCTCCTCGGTATCGACAACATCCACCTCGCCGACCCGTGGTCGATGCGCTGTCTCGCCTACATCCGCCACCGGGTCGAGCACCTCCCGGTGATGGTCGTGCTGACCTCACTGGTCGGCCACGTGCAAACCGGTGAGGTCGCGCTGCTGGAGATGTCCGGCTGCACCCCGGCGACGATCCTGTTGCGCGGGCTCGGCGCCCGGCACGTCGCCGAGTTCCTTCGTGTCTCTCCAGGGCGGTTCGCCGAGGAATGCCGCGAGGTCACCGGCGGCAACCCGTTCCTGCTCGGCGCGCTGGGCCGCCGTCTGGTGCCGGGGATGGACCTGGACTCCGCGGGTTCGGCGATGATCGGCGAGGTGCTGCGGGTCCGCATGCACGAGTACACCGCCGCGCCGAAAATGCTCGAAGCCGTCGCGATCCTCGGCGAGGACGCGAGTTTCGATCTGCTGGCCCAGCTGGCCGGGGTCGACGAGAGCACCGCGTTGGAAGCCATCGACACGATGGTGCGCGTGCACCTGCTGAGCAACAGCCACCGGCCGGCGCTGACCTACCGGTTCGTCCGCAACTCGGTACTCGCCGACATGCCGCTCACCACCAGGGCGGTCACCCAGGCCCGCGCGGCACGGCTTCTACACGACGCGGGTGCCGCGCCGGAGCGCGTCGGCGCACATCTCCTGGAGGCGACCGAGATCAGGATCCCTTGGGCGGTCGATGTCCTGCGCCTCGCCGCGCGGCACTCCGTAGTCGCGGGCGACCCGGAGCTCTCCATCCGGTTCCTGTCGCGTGCGCTGGAAGAACGGCTCAGCGAACGCAAGCGGATGGCGATCCTGCTCCAGCTCGCGCACGCGGAATTCCACTGCGACCCGGATTCGGCGCCGGCCAGGGTGCGCGAGGCCATCGACCATATCGACGACCGCGAAACCGCGGCCTTCGTCGCGACGGCCATGATCCTTTCGCTCTGCTGCGGCCCGGACGCGCGGCTGGCGATCAACTCCGCCGGCCAGTTCGCCGCCCGGCTCGACGCGGGCGGGCCCGACGCCGTCTGGCCGCTGCTGTGCATGACCTATCTCGCCGAGGCGGGCAGCAGGCTCGGGCCACCGCCGGATTTCCGCGATTTCGAGCGGCAGTGGGCGCCGCTGAACGATCCCGCCGCGCAGCAGAGCCGGTCGGGGCTGCTCGCGCTCGACGCGGTACGCAGCGGGAAGTCCTCGGCGGACGCCGTCCGGCATTTCGGGGAGGCGTTGTCCGGCGAGCAGCCCGAACTGTTCGAACAGCCCTACTTCTTCACGCTCGCGACGGCAGCGCTCGCCGACGAGCCCGCGCTCACCGACAAGCTCTGCCAAGTGCTCGACACGAAACGCCTGCCTTGGGACTTTCACGTGCCGAAGGGGGCACTGGCCTCCCTCGCCCGCGGGATCGCCGTGCAGGCGGGCGGCGATCTGGTGCGGGCGAGCGTCCACTACGAATCGCTGGTGCGGCAGTTCGACGAACGCGGCGCCATCAGCCGGTGCCCGATCGCGGTGCTGTGCGCGGCGAGATTGATCGAGGTCTCGGTCGACCTAGGCCGCCACGACGTCGCGAACGCGGTGCTTGGCAAAATCGATTTCGCGGCCACGCAAGCACTTTTCACGCACAACTACCTGCTCTACGCCCGCGGCAGGCTCCGCGCGGCCACCGGCGAGCCGGAGCTCGGCTACGACGACCTGCGCGGCTGCGGCCGCCGTCTGGAACACCACGGCATGCGCTTCCCCGGCTTCGCCCCGTGGCGCGCGCACGCCGCCCGCACCGCGCTGGCGTTGGGCCGCACCGACGCCGCGGCCCGCCTCGCCGAGGAGGATCTCGACGCCGCCGGGCGCTGGGGATCGCCGAGGATCCTCGGCGGCGCTCTGACGACCGCCGGGCTCGTCCGCGACGACGGCCTCGGCGAGGAGGCCGAACGGCTGCTCACCAAGGCCGTCGACGTCCTCGGCGGCTCGACCGCGAAACTGGCGCTGGCCGAGGCGCTGACCGAACTCGGCGTGTTCCAGGCCCGGCGTGGGCAGGCCGAGAAGGCGATCGGCACCCTGCGGATGGCCGCGCAGTCGAGTAAACACTGCGGGGCGCGGCCGCTCGAAAGGCGGGCCGCGGAGGCGCTGCGGGACGCGCGCACGAGCCTCACGACGGCGAAGGACAACGAACACGGCCTCACCAAACAGGAGTACCGCGTCGCGCTGATGGCGTCACAAGGTCTCACCAACCGGGAAATCGCCGAAGCGCTGCATCTGACCCGCCGCACCGTCGAACTCCATTTGTCCGGCGCCTACCGGAAACTGGGGATCACCGGCCGCACCGAATTGGGTTCCGCGCTCGGGCGGTCCCAGCGCGTGGACGCCGATTGACGGTTTCCGGGGGCGGCGGGTTCACTCCGCGGCATGCCGGGAATCGACTCCGAACCACTCAAATTCGCCTATTGGGTCCCCAATGTGAGCGGCGGTCTGGTCACCAGTGACATCGAGCAGCGCACCGACTGGGGATACGAGTACAACCGGGAACTCGCCGTCCTCGCGGAGAACAGCGGGTTCGAGTACGCGCTGAGCCAGGTCCGCTACACGGCCAGCTACGGCGCCGCCTACCAGCACGAATCGACCGGGTTCAGCCTCGCGCTGCTGCTCGCGACGCAGCGGCTGAAGGTGATCGCGGCGGTCCATCCCGGGCTGTGGCATCCCGGGGTGCTCGCGAAGTTCATCGCCAGCGCGGACGTGATCTCCGGCGGCCGTGCGGCGGTCAACGTGGTCAGCGGGTGGTTCAAGGACGAATTCACGAACCTCGGTGAACCGTGGCTGGAACACGACGAACGGTACCGTCGTTCGGAAGAATTCATCCGCGTGCTGAAGGAACTCTGGACCAGCGACCACGCCGAATTCGCCGGCGATTTCTACCGGATCCACGATTTCGACATCAAACCCAAACCGGTCGGACGGCCGCATCCGGAAATCTTCCAGGGCGGCAACTCCACCGCGGCGCGGAAGCTCGCGGGCCGGGTCTCGGACTGGTACTTCAGCAACGGCAAGGACTTCGAGGGCTTCAGCGAGCAGGTCGCGGAAGTCCGCGGCTACGCGGCCAAGAACGATCACACCGTCCGCTTCGGGCTCAACGGTTTCGTGATCGCCCGCGAGACCGAGAGCGAGGCGAAGGCTGTGCTGCGCGAGATCGTCGAGAGGGCGAACACCGAGGCGGTCGAGGGCTTTCGCAACGCCGTCAAGCAGGCGGGAAGCTCCACTTCGGACAAGAAGGGGATGTGGGCCGACTCGGAGTTCAAGGATCTGGTGCAGTACAACGACGGCTTCCGCACCGGGCTGATCGGCACGCCCGAGCAGATCGCGGACCGGGCCATCGAGTACAAGAAGCGCGGGGCGAACCTGCTGCTGCTCGGTTTCCTGCACTACCTGGAGGACGTCGAGTACTTCGGGAAGCACGTGCTTCCGGTGATCCGGGAGAAGGAGGCGGCCCTGGAACGCGTTTAGTCCTCTGGATGCGGTCGTTGCGCGGGGCAACTACCGCATTCAGAGGACTAAACGCGGGGGGTTAAGGGAGGTAGACGGTCTGGCCGGAGTGCATGGTCGGGCCGCAATCCTTGAGCGGGCCGCCAAAGCGCGCCTTCTCGACGTCCGGCATGGTCTTCGCGGCGTAGTCCTGGACGGCCTTCAGCTTCTCCGGGCTGGTGATGGCGTCCTTGCGCACGAAGTCCCCGTTCCGCGGCCCGCCGCCGGGGTACACGAAGATCGGCTCGTAGTCGCGGTCGATCCGCGGGTCGACGGTGATGCCGTTGCCCGCGGCCCACGGGCCCCACGAGTGGATGAAGGTCGGCTTGACCTTCTCGAACACGTAGTCGCGCAGGCCGGGCATGTCGCCGTTCTTGACGAAGTCCGCGACGTCCGCCTCGACCAGCCCCGCCATGTCGACCAGGTGCAGGCGGCTGGTCATCGACGAGCCGCCGAGGTCGGGCAGCAGCAGCGACGCCTGCTGGAGGCCGAGGATGTCGGCCATGGTGTTGAAACCGCGGCCGAAGCGGTCGGCGATGAGGCACGCGGGCACGGTCGGGACCTCTTGGAACTTCTTCGACGCCGACGCGAAGCCCATCCCGGACGGGATCGCGGCCGCGACCAGCACGAGCACCACGACGGTCCGCAGCACCGCCCGCGAGCGGCGCAGCAGTTCACCGGCGGCCAGCGTTCCCGCCAGCACGGCGAGGATCCAGATCGGCGTCGCGAACCGGTGCTGGCCCATCCAGTCCGGGACCATCACGCCGTACGCGACGATGCCCAGTGCCAGCGGCACCAGCAGCGCGATCAGCGGGCGCCGCCATTCCGCCCGGACCAGCGCGTAACCGATGGTCAGCGCCAGCAGGATCGTCCCGGCGACACCGACGTAACCGACCAGCTCGAACGGCTGCTTCAGCGCCGAAAGCCCGGGCAAGCCCTGCCCCTTCGCGATGGACGGGTTCGCCAGCAGCCTGCCGAACTCCGCGATCCGCCAGGCGAGGTACGCCCCGAACGGGATAGCGAACGCGACGACCGACACCACGACCAGCTTGATGCTCTGCCCGAGGAGCGGCTTCCGCAGCTGGAACAGGACGACGAGCGGGTACGCGCCGCCGTAGATCAGGCCTTCGGGGCGGGTCAGCGCGGCGAACGCGACCAGCACCCCGGACCAGACGGCGACCTTCGCGGTGAGCACGGTGTCCTTGCGCACCGCCACGAACAGCAGGGCGGCGAGCCACGCGACGGCCATCCCGAACAGGGAGTTCTCCAGACCGGAGATCGTCCAGATGACGAACGACGGGATCGCGGCCAGCGTCAGCCCGACGACCAGCGTCGCCAGCCAGGCGAAGCGCGCGAAGATCTGCTTCGCCACGATATGGCACGCGGCCAGCGTCCCGGCGGTGAACAGGAGCCCCAGCAGCTTCGGGAACAGAACGTAGTCGGCGATGCCGAACAGCGTGCCGCTGTCGAAGACGCCGACGAGCTTGCCGAGCACCAGCGCCACCAGCCACGTCGAGTTCGACCAGCCTTCGACCGGCGGCTGTCCTTGCTGCAGCACCGGGCCGAGCCCGTCGGCGAAGCTGCGCGCGTAGGAGAAGGTGATGGCCGCGTCGTCGACGATCCAGTGACCGTAGAAGGTGGCGTGCCAGGCGACGGCCGCCACCCCGGCGAGCACCGCGAGGTACGGCGCGACGCGGGCGGCCATGCCACGACGGGCCGACTTCTCCGCCGGGTCGGGCACGTCTTTTTCGGAAGCTTCGCTGAGTGCGCTCGCCGTCATGTCCCCGTCTTTGCCTTTTCGCTCACGTGCCGTCGCCGAAACTGTAGCCAATACCCCATCGGCGGCCCGCGACACGTCATATCCAGGCGTGATCCGCGCCACACCTTTCCGGCTAGGACAGGTGGGAGATGTCGTTCACCAGCCGCACCGACGCGTTGCCGTCCGGGTAGAACTCGACGATCGACAGCGACGCCAGGTCCAGATGCAGGCGGAACAGTAACGACGGCCCGGCGTCCAGGCCCATCCGCAGCAGCGCCTTGATCGGCGTGACATGGCTGACCAGGACGAGCGTGCGACCACCGTACTTCGCGATCAGTTCGTCGCGGGCCTTGCGGACCCGCCGGTGGACGCCGTCGAAGCTTTCGCCGCCCGGCGCCGCGATCGAGGTGTCGGAAAGCCAGCTGGTCTGGAATTCGGGGTCGCGGTCCATCGCCTCTTTGAAGGTGAGGCCCTCCCAGTCCCCGAAATCGGTCTCGATCAGCCCGGGATGGGTCTCGACCCGGCCGCCGAGGGCGTCCGCGATCGCCTGCGCGGTCTGCTGGGTGCGGATCAGCGGCGAAGCGATGATCGGCGCGGCCTCGCCGTCGACGACCAGGCCCTCCATCGCGCCGAGGCGTTTCGCGGCGGCGGCCGCCTGCTGCTTGCCGTGCTCGGTGAGCGGCACGTCGCCGCGGCCGGAATACCGCTTCTCGACCGACATCGCCGTCTGGCCGTGCCGCACGAGGAGCAGCTTGGTCGGCGTCCCGGTCGCACCGGTCCAGCCGACCGGGCTGACCCTGTCCTGCTTCACGGTCTTCGGCGCTTCCGCCTGCTTGCCGGCGTCCATCGCCTCGTTGGCGAGCCCGTCCGCGTGGGAGTTCTCCGCGCGCGGGATCCACTCGTAGCGCACGCGCGAGAACCGGGACGCCAGCTCCTTCGCCTCGGCGTTCAGCGGCTGCATCGACGGGTGCTTGACCTTCCAGCGCCCGGACATCTGCTCCACCACGAGCTTCGAGTCCATCCGGACGTCCACTGTGGACGCTCCGAGCTCGGCGGCCGCGGCGAGCCCGGCGATCAGGCCGGAGTACTCGGCGACGTTGTTGGTCGCGATGCCGACGTAGGCCTTGCGCTCGGCGAGCACCTCACCGGTGGCCGCGTCCTTGACGACCGCGCCGTATCCGGCGGGGCCGGGGTTGCCCCGCGAACCACCGTCGGCCTCGACGAGTACGTGGTCGGTCACAGGCCGGACTCCAGCGTGCGCACCAGGATGGCGCCGCAGTTCTCGCACTGGATGACGTTGTCTTCGGGGGCCGCCTTGATCTCGGCGATCTCGCGGCGGTCGATGTCGAGCTGGCAGGCTCCGCAGCGGCGGGACCGCAGCAGTGCCGCGCCGATGCCCTTCTGCGCCCGGACCCGCTCGTAGAGCTTCATCAGGTCTTCCGGGAACCGCGGCAGGAGCTTGGCGCGGTCTTCGTCGCGACGCGCCTTTGTGGTGTCGAGGTCGGTGAAGTGCTCGTCGCGACGACGGATGGCCTCGGCGACTTCGTTCTCGGCCTTCGCGACCTCCGCGCTGGTGCGCTGGGCGTCGAGCTCGAGCGCCTCGCGGCGCTCCATCAGTTCGAGCAGGTCGTCTTCTAGGGCGGACTGGCGCCGGTTGAGGCTGTTCAGCTCGTGCTCGATGTCGGTCATCTGCTTCGCCGCGACGGAACCGGATTCGAGGAGTTTGCGGTCGCGGTCGCCGCGGGCGCGCACCGACTCGATCTCCTTCTCCTGGCGCGCGATCTCGCGGTCGAGGTCGGACGCCGCGGTCTGGACCGAGACCAGCGCGTCACGTCGTTCGCGCACCGTCTTCTCGGCCGCGTCGATCTCGGCGATCTCCGGCAGGGTGCGGCGGCGGTGGGCGGTACGCGAGAGTTCCGCGTCCACCTTCGCGAGTTCGAGCAGCTGGCGCTGGACGGCGGGGTCGGCCTTCACGGTGCTCCTTGGATTGTCAGTGCTCGGTTCGGGTGGCCCGTAGCGTCCACGGGTCGGTGCACCTCGTGGAGACGTGAACGTCGACGGTACCCGCAAACGCGGCACGGACGACGGCCGAGGCTTGCTCGCACCACGGCCACTCGCTCGCCCAGTGGGTGACGCCGACCAGGGCGGGGACTTCGGTGATCTCGGCGAGGTGCTCGCCGGCGGGATGATGCCGGAGATCGGCGGTGACGTACGCGTCGACGCCGGCGGCGGTGGCCCGCTTGAGATAGCCGTCGCCGGAACCACCCGAGACGGCGACACGACGGATCGGCCGGGCCGGGTCGCCCGCGCCGTAGACGCCGGGCTCCGTGCGTGGCAAGGCGTTCGCGACGCGTTCGACGAAGGCGGAAAACGGCTCGGGCGCGGGCAGTTCGCCGATGCGCCCGATGCCGGTGACGCCGTCCTCACGAGGATCGAGCGGGCCGAGGACGGTCAGCCCGATGGCGTCGGCGAGCGCGTCGGAGACACCGGGTGACGCGGAATCGGCGTTGGTGTGCGCGCAGTAGAGAGCGACACCGGCGCGGATCAGGCGGTGCACGAGGCGCCCCTTGGTGCTGTCGGCCGGGACGCCGTGGACGCCGCGCAGCAGCAGCGGATGGTGCGCGACGATCAGCTGCGCGCCGCCGTCGATCGCCTCGTCGACGGTCTCGTCGACCGGGTCGACGCAGAACAGGACCTTGTCCACGTTCTCGGCCGGGTCACCGCAGACGAGTCCGACGGCGTCCCACGATTCGGCGAGTTCGGGCGGGTACGCCTGCTCCAAGGCGGCGATGACTTCGGCTAGCGCGGGCACCCGGGGATTTTCGCATGTAGCGTTCCCGGGCATGCGACTTCGGGTGCTCTGTGCCGCTTCGCTGCTTCTCGTCCTGCTGCCTGCGCCCGCGTCGGCGTCTTCGGGGCTCTGGGGCCTGACCGACCTCGCCGCTCAGCGCGTGCAGATCGCCGACAAGGTCGCGGCCGCGAAGTTCGGCACGCCGTCGCCGATCGACGATCCGGTGCGCGAACAGCAGATCCTCGACTCGGTGGCCGCGAAGGCGCCCGGCCTCGGTCTCGACGCGGCCGGCGTGGTGCTGTTCTTCCGCGACCAGATCGAGGCGAACAAGGCCGTGCAGCGCGGTCTGTACGCGCGGTGGACCGAGGATCCCGGCACGCGGCCGCCCGGACGGCCCGATCTGGGGACCGAGGTGCGGCCGGTGATCGACCGGCTGAACGCGGGTCTGCTCTCCGAACTCGCGGAGACGCGGGACGCGCGGGCGCGGCGGTCGTGCGACGCGCGCCTCGCGGTCACGGTGCGGCTGACCGACGCGCGGCGCGGGCTGGACCGGCTGCACTCGGTCGCGCTCGGGGAGTCTGTTCGGTCTGCCTGTGCACGGCCCTGACCTGCGGAAAGGGAGCAAGGGACCTTTGCTACCGCTTGGGCCGCGCGGGGTGTTGCGAAAGCCACTTTCGCAACGTTGAAGGTTGCGAAAGTGGCTTTCGCAACGTCCCAGCAGATGTCTCCCAGGCCGCTGACCTGCGAAAAGAGAGCAAGGGACCTTTG
>NZ_JBHVKW010000152.1:0-14366 GCF_042797905.1 Amycolatopsis sp. NPDC057786 | reverse complement strand
GCTGAAGGCTCCCTTCAGCGCGTCTGATGCGGTGAAGGGAGCCTTCAGCCTGGGGTGGTGCCTGACAATTCGCGTTCCATTGGGGTAAGTCGACTCTGGCTTCCCCTGGGGCCTGGCTTTGTGTCGCGAAAGCCACTTTGGGGACGTCCGGTGTCTCGAAAGTGGCTTTCGCGACATGGCCGTTGAGGGCTTGGTGGTCAGGTTCCCAATGCGGCATCGGAGACACTGAGCTACAGCCAGGTGTGTCCACTAGCAGTGACTCGTGATCCGCATGCTGTGGATGCGATCGAAGAACCCGGCGTCGAACGACCCCTCGGCGAACCACCAGTGCCACACGTTCTTGACGGTGCCCTTGACAAACTTGGTGTCACCGCCGTGATGGATGGGCCCGAGGACGATGCCGTTGCTGTCCAAGGTGTTCACCCACATCAGCCACGCGTCGTTGCTGTCGCTGCTGACGATCGTCGCTTCGAACGAAGCGCTGCCGTTGCGTCTGAGCGTCCATTTCGCGTTGTCCATCGTGCAGTCGCCCGCCTGGATGCGACCCCAGGTGAACCAGCAGGAATCCGCTCCGGTGCAGGTGGCCTGCGCGGTGGTGGACGCCGTCGTCCCGGCCGAGGCGGGCGTGGCGAAGACGGTCCCGATCGTGAGCACGAGCATCGTCACGAAAAGCGACATCCGACGTGCTGTGGTTTTCATGTTTCCTCCCCGAAAATCGTCGATCCGTACCGGTCTGGGAGCAAAGCTAACTCGCGGGCGACCGGTGTCTGGATCACTTAGGTGCGGCAACAGGGGTGGCCGATAGTGCGTGACCGGCACCCTCTCGTCCCCGAACGCGATGAAAGTTCCGGTCACACAACGAATCCCCTCGCCGCGCCGGGAAACTGTCGGGGCCGCCCCTTACCGTCTCCGGCATGACCATCGTCGAAGAGCACCGGACCGAGATCCGCGTGCAGGACACCGTTTACCGCATCGAGGTCGCCGCCCGTGAGGGTGGCGGCGCGGCCGGGGAAGACCGCTGGGTGACCGTCATGGTCGGCGGAGCCGGACCGCAGGAGGAGCCTGTCGCCGAAGGCAGGCTCGATATGGACGCCGAAGCCGTACCGGCCTTGGCGACCGTCCTTTCCGACACCCTCCTGGCGTTCGCCGGGCGGGGCAACGGCAGGAACGGCCGCCGAAGAACGGCGGACCGCCCGGCCCATCAGGGCTCGCCGTGGTCCGACGAGCTGGACGCGGAACTGGAAAGCCGTTGGCTGGCCGGGGAAAGCGTCGAGGAGATCGCACGGCGGTTCGAGCGGACACCGGGCGGGATCCGCGCCCGGTTGCCGAGGGTCGGCTGCGACCCGGAGCGCCGGGGCGCGTATCTCCCGATCCCGCCGAGCAGACGAGAGGTAGGTGAACTCGGCTGAACCAGGGCGGTCGCGAGGGCGGGCAAGTCCTCGCGGCCGCCGTCAGTCCACTGTGGACTTCGTTCCGCGCCGGGCCCTGGCCGCCATCTCCCTGAGGTGGGCGATCAGTTCCGGTGGTTCGTGCACGGTGAATTCGCAGCCGAGCCCGAGGATGCGGAACGCGAGCCAGTCCAGGGTGTCCGTGCCCGCGTGGAGAACGCAGTTCTCGTCGTCGATCGGTTCCAGTTCGCCGGATCCCTCGCCGATCGCGGGGGAGACCTGGCCGATCGGCGCGTGCAGGGTCACGCGTGCGCTGTAAGTGGGAAGGAGGCTGTACATCTTGTCGGTGACATAGGCCGCCACATCCTTCGCGGGTGGCTGTCTCGGCGTCGCCCGGCCACCGGTCGCCCGTGGTTCCGAGATCCGGTCCGCGCGGAAGATCCGCCAGTCGTCCCGGTCGAGGTCGTAGCCGAGCAGGTACCACCGGCGTCCGGCGGAGACGAGTCGATGCGGTTCCACATGCCGCCGGGATTCGGTCCCGTCGCCGGTCCGATAGGTGAACCGGGTCCGTTCGGTGTTGGCGATCGCGCCCGCGAAGACCGTGAGGTGTTCCGGGTCCACCGCGGACCCGGTGCCCGGGATCGGCACGGTCGCGGCGCCCAGCGCACCGACCCGGTACCGCAACCGCGACGGCAGCACTTGCTCGAGCTTGGCCAGCGCCCGCACCGAAGACTCCTCGATCCCCGAGATCGCCTGCCCCGCGGCACTCCGGAGACCGACCGCGATCGCGACGGCCTCCTCGTCGTCGAGCAGCAGCGGCGGCATCGCCGTGCCGGCGACCAGCCGGTAGCCGCCTTCGGAACCTCGCGACGCTTCGACGGGGTAACCGAGCTCACGCAAGCGGTCGATGTCGCGCCGGATGGTCCGAGGACTGACCTCCAGCCGCTCGGCGAGCTCGCTGCCAGGCCACTCGCGAGGGGTTTGCAGCAAGGACAACAGGCTCAGCAGCCGGGCGGGCGTGTCGGTCATGCGGTCAAGGATGCCCGTACGAGAGACCGTATCGGGTGAGCCACACGACTTTGTTTGATTGAACTTGCATGGGAGTGCATAATCATGCGTATGACGGTGAAGATCGCGGTGGCCGGAGCCAGCGGGTACGCGGGCGGCGAACTCCTGCGCCTGCTGCTGACCCATCCCGAAGTCCAGATCGGCGCGCTCACCGCGGCCAGTTCCGCGGGGACGCCGCTCATCCAGCACCAGCCGCACCTCGCGCCGCTGGCGGACCGTGTCCTGCTGGAGACGACCCCGGAGACCCTGGCCGGGCACGACGTCGTCTTCCTCGCCCTGCCGCACGGGCACTCCGGTGCCATCGCCGCGCGGCTGGGCCCGGACGTCCTGGTGATCGACCTCGGTGCGGACCACCGCCTCTCGGACGCGGCCGACTGGCAGCGCTGGTACGGCGGCGACCACGCGGGGCAATGGCCGTACGGGCTCCCCGAACTCCCCGGTGCCCGCGAGCGCCTCGCCGGGACCAAACGCATCGCGGTCCCCGGCTGCTTCCCGACCGGCGGTTCGATCGCCCTCGCCCCGGCGCTCGCCGCGGGCCTGGTCGAGCCGGAGATCAACGTCGTCGCCGTCACCGGGACCTCGGGCGCGGGCAAAAGCCTGAAGCCGAACCTCCTCGGTTCGGAGGTGATGGGCTCGGCCACCGCGTACGGCGTCGGCGGCGCCCACCGCCACACCCCTGAGTTCGCGCAGAACCTCTCCGCGGTGTCCGGTGAGCGGGTCAAGGTCTCGTTCACCCCCGTGCTGGCCCCGATGCCGCGCGGGATCCTCACCACCGCGAGCGCTCCGCTGAAGACCGAGCTGGACGCCGACGGCGCCCGCGAGGTCTACGAAAAGGCGTACGCCACCGAGCCGTTCGTCCAGCTGTTGCCCGCGGGCCAGTGGCCGTCCTCGGCTTCGGTCGTCGGCTCGAACAACGTCCAGCTGCAGGTCACCGTCGACGCCGACACCCGGCGCCTGATCGTGGTCGCGGCCATCGACAACCTGACCAAGGGCACCGCGGGAGGCGCCGTCCAGTCGATGAACATCGCACTGGGCCTCCCGGAAACCACCGGACTACCGACCGTAGGAGTCGCTCCGTGACCGTCACCCAGCCGAAGGGATTCCGTGCCGCGGGCGTCGCCGCCGGGATCAAGGCCGAGGGCAAGCTCGACCTCACGCTCGTCGTCAACGACGGGCCGCTGCAGGTCGCGGCCGGTGTGTTCACGCGCAACGTGATCAAGGCCGCGCCCGTTCTGTGGTCGCAGGAGGTGCTCAAGCAGCAGCGGCTCAAGGCCGTCGTCCTCAACTCCGGCGGAGCGAACGCCGCCACCGGCCCCGGCGGTTTCCAGGACACCCACAAGACCGCCGAAAAGGTCGCGGAACTTCTCGAAGCCGGCGCGATCGAGGTCGCGGTCTGCTCGACCGGCCTGATCGGCGAGCGGCTGCCGATGGACGAGCTGCTTTCCGGCGTGGACACCGCCTTCGCCGGCCTCGGCACCGGTACCGACGCCGATCTCGCCGCCGCCACCGCGATCATGACCACCGACACCAAGCCGAAGCAGGCGGCCGCGAAGCACGACAGTGGCTGGAGCGTCGGCGGGTTCGCCAAGGGGGCGGGAATGCTCGCCCCGAACCTCGCGACGATGCTCTCCGTCCTCACCACCGACGCGGTCGTCACGCCGGAAGTCCTGGACAAGGCTCTGCGCGCCGCCACCGGTGTGACCTTCGACAGGCTCGACGTCGACGGCGGTACTTCCACCAATGACACGGTGCTCGTGCTCGCGTCCGGCGCCAGCGGTGTCGAGCCGACCGAGGCCGAACTGACCGAGCTCCTCACCGCTGTCAGCCTCGACCTCGTCCTTCAGCTGCGCGCGGACTCCGAAGGCGCGACCAAGTACGTCGACGTGACGGTCACCGGTGCGGCGAGCGAGGCCGACGCCATCGCCGTCGGCCGCACGATCGCCGAGGACAACCTGGTCAAGACCGCGTTGTTCGGTTCGGACCCGAACTGGGGCCGCATCGCCATGGCACTGGGCCGGGTGCCCGCGAAGATCGACCCGGAGAAGGTCGCCATCGCGATCAACGGCGTCACCCTGTTCGCCGGCGGCACGCCCGCGACGGACCGCTCCGAGGCCGATCTCTCGGGCCGGGACATCCAGATCGTCGTAGACCTCGGTCTCGGCGAAGGCGGGGCGACGATCTACACGACCGACCTCTCGCACGCGTACGTCGAAGAGAACAGCGCGTACTCCTCATGAGCCCTTCCGAATCCACCGTCCCCGCGGACGAACGGCTCGCGACCGCCGCCGAGAAGGCTTCGATCCTCATCGAGGCGTTGCCCTGGCTGCAGCGTTTTCACGGTGCCACCGTCGTGGTCAAGTACGGCGGCAACGCCATGATCGACGAGAGCCTCAAGCAGGCCTTCGCCGAGGACATGGTCTTCCTGCGCATGGCCGGGCTGCGCCCGGTGGTGGTGCACGGCGGGGGCCCGCAGATCACCGCGATGCTCAACCGGCTCGGCGTGGAAGGCGAGTTCAAGGGCGGCCTGCGCGTCACCACGCCTGAGACGATGGACATCGTCCGCATGGTGCTGACCGGCCAGGTAAGCCGCGAACTGGTCGGCCTGATCAACGCGCACGGCCCGTACGCGGTCGGCATCTCCGGTGAGGACGCGCGGCTGTTCACCGCCGAGCGCAAACAGGCCACTGTGGACGGTGTGCCGGTCGACATCGGGCTCGTCGGCGAGGTTTCCGAGGTCAACCCGGACGCGGTGCTCGACATCGTCAACGCGGGCCGGATCCCGGTGGTGTCCACCGTGGCCCCGGACGTCGACGGCGTCGTGCACAACATCAACGCCGACACCGCCGCCGGTGCGCTGGCCGCCGCCCTCGGCGCGGAGAAACTCGTCGTGCTCACCGACGTCGAAGGTCTGTACGCCAATTGGCCCGACCGCGGTTCGCTGGTCGACCGGATCCGCGTGGACCGCCTCGAATCCCTGCTGCCCGGCCTCGCCAGCGGCATGATCCCCAAGATGGAGGCCTGCGTGCGCGCCATCCGCGGCGGCGTCCGCCGAGCGCACGTGATCGACGGCCGCATCGCCCATTCGGTCCTGCTGGAGGTTTTCACCTCCCGCGGCATCGGTACCATGGTCTTCCCCGAAACGGAGCTCCCGTGACCACGTACGAGTCCAATGTAGACGGCCAGGAGCGCTGGAAGTCGTCCCTCATGGACAACTACGGCACCCCGGCGCTGACGCTGGTCCGCGGTGAGGGCGCGAAGGTCTGGGACGCCGACGGCAAACCGTACGTCGACCTGCTCGGCGGGATCGCGGTCAACGCGCTCGGCCACGCGCATCCCGCCGTGGTCGCCGCGGTCACCGAACAGGTCGCGAAACTCGGGCACACCTCGAACCTCTACGTGAACCCGGTAGCCGTCGAACTGGCCGAAACCCTCCTGGACGTCGCAGGCCTGTCCGGCAACGCGAAGGTGCTGTTCGTCAACTCCGGCGCGGAGGCCAACGAAGCCGCGCTGAAGATCAGCAGGCTCACCGGCCGGACCAAGATCGTCGCCTGCGAGGGGGCGTTCCACGGACGCACCATGGGCGCGCTCTCGCTGACCGGCCAGCCGTCGAAGCGGGACGCGTTCGCACCACTGGTCCCGGGTGTCACCCACGTTCCCTATGGTGACGTCGACGCGCTTCGCGCCGCGGTGGACACCGAGACCGCGGCGGTGTTCCTCGAGCCGATCCTCGGGGAGGCAGGCGTCGTCCCGGCACCGGACGGGTATCTCCAGGCCGCGCGGGAGATCACCAAGGCGACCGGGACCCTGCTGGTCCTCGACGAGGTGCAGACCGGCATCGGCCGCACCGGCGCGTGGTTCGCCTTTCAGCACACCGGCATCGTCCCGGACGTCATCACGCTGGCGAAGGGCCTCGGCGGCGGGCTGCCGATCGGCGCGGTCATCGGCGTCGGCGAAGCGGGGGAGCTGATGAAGCCGGGCCAGCACGGGACCACCTTCGGCGGCAACCCCGTCTGCTGCGCCGCCGGGCTCGCCGTGCTCAAGACCATCGCCAAGGACAACCTGAACGACCACGTTTCCGCGCTGGGCAAGGACATCGCTTCCCGGGTGGAGGGGCTCGGCCACCCGCTGGTGTCCGGGGTCCGCGGTGCGGGGCTGCTGCTCGGCATCGCGTTGCGCGAACCGGTCTCGGCGACGGTCGCCAAGGCCGCGCAGGACGCGGGATACCTGGTCAATCCGATCGCACCCGACACCATCCGGCTGGCACCGCCGCTCATCTTGAGCGCCGAAGAGGCCGAGGGATTCCTCGAAGCCCTTCCCGGGGCGCTCGATTCCACCACCACCTAGGACAGAGACGAAACGCATGCTCCGCAACTTCCTCCGTGACGACGATCTCAGCCCTGCCGAACAGGCCGAGATCCTGGACCTCGCCGACCAGCTGAAGGCCGAGCCGCTCGGCTCCCGCGCGTTGGAGGGCAAGTCCGTCGCGGCGATCTTCGAGAAGAACTCCACCCGGACCAGGTTCTCCTTCGAGGTGGGCATCGCCCAGCTCGGCGGGAACCCGGTCATCGTCGACGGCCGCTCCATGCAGCTCGGCCGCGAAGAGACCATCGAGGACACCTCACGGGTGCTTTCGCGGTATCTGGACGCGATCGTCTGGCGGACCTTCGCCCAGAAGCGCATCGACGCGATGGCGTCGGCGGCGAGCATCCCGGTGATCAACGCGCTCACCGACGAGTTCCACCCGTGCCAGGTGCTCACCGACCTGATGACCATCCGCGAGCGCAAGGGAAAACTCGCCGGGCTCACCCTGGTGTACCTCGGCGACGGCGCCAACAACATGGCGCATTCGCTGCTGCTGGGCGGGACCACGGCCGGGATGCACGTCCGCGTCGTCTCGCCGGAGGGCTTCCAGCCCGATCAGCAGGTCATGCTCGACGCCAAGCACCGTTCGAGTGAAACCGGCGGTAGCACCACGGTCTTCACCGACCCGTATGCGGCCGTCGAAGGCGCGGACGTCGTCGTCACCGACACCTGGACCTCCATGGGCCAGGAGAACGATGGCCTCGACCGCGTCGGTCCCTTCCGCGAGCTGCAGGTCAACGCCGCGCTGATGCGCCGCGCCGCGGACGAGGCGATCGTGCTGCACTGCCTGCCCGCACACCGCGGCTGGGAGATCACCGACGAGGTCATCGACGGGCCGGCCAGCGCGGTCTGGGACGAGGCCGAAAACCGTCTCCACGCTCAAAAGGCGCTGCTGGTGTGGCTGATGGACGAGAAGCGACGATGACCGGCAGCAGGGTCACCCGGCAGGCCCGGATCACCGAACTCGTGTCCACGATGGCGATCCGCAGCCAGACGGAGCTCGCGAAGCTCCTGGCGGCGGAAGGTATCGACGTCACGCAGGCGACGCTTTCGCGGGACCTCGACGAGCTGGGCGCGGTGAAGCTCCGGGGTGCCGATTCCGGCGCGCCGGTGTATGTCATACCGGAAGACGGCAGCCCGGTACGCGGAGTGCAGGGTGGCACGTCGAGGCTTTCGCGGTTGCTCGCCGAACTGCTCGTTTCGGCGGACTCGTCGGGCAACCTGACGGTGCTGCGCACCCCGCCGGGCGCGGCGCAGTTCCTCGCCAGCGCCATCGACAGGGCGGCGCTGGAGGAGGTCGTCGGTTCCATCGCCGGCGACGACACGGTCGCGGTGATCGCGAGGGAACCGCTGTCCGGCAAAGACCTGGCCGAGCGTTTCATGGCGCTGGCCCGACGGTCGTCCACAGTGGACGGCGGTGAGGAGACCGAAGGTGACGCCTGACGGGTTCGCCTTCCCGGATGACCCGGAGAAGCTGGTCATCACCTTCGACGAAGGTGTGCCGGTGGCCATCGACGGGGAGACCGTGACGCTGCTGGAGGCCTTCCAGCAGCTGAACCGCCGTGTCGGCGCCTTCGGGCTCAGAGGACGCGAGATCTACGAGGGGCCTGCCGCGGTCGCGCTGGTCACCGCGCACGAGGAACTGCAAAAGGTCAGTACCGGGCGGGTGTCCGGCGAGGTCCGGCTGGTCCTGCACCGCGGCAACGCGGTCGTGAACTCCGCGCGCGACGAGCGCGCGCTGTACGACTTCACCACAGGCGCTACCTTCGACCGATCAGTCGCCTGAAGAGAACCGAAAGAATTCGAGGAGTGTTGTGAGCGGGAATGAGCAGCCGGTGCAGCTGTGGGGCGGCCGGTTCGCCAGCGGACCGGCCGAGGCGATGGCGGCGCTGAGCGCGTCGACCCATTTCGACTGGCGGCTGGCGCCGTACGACATCGCCGGGTCACGGGCCCACGCGCGAGTGCTGCGGAAGGCGGGGCTGCTCACCGAGGACGAGCTGACCGGCATGCTCGCCGCGCTGGACACCCTCGCACAGGACGTCGAGTCGGGCGCGTTCACGCCGACCGTCGCCGACGAAGACGTCCACACCGCGCTCGAACGCGGCCTGCTGGAGCGGGCGGGCACCGAGCTCGGAGGCAAGCTGCGGGCGGGCCGTTCGCGCAACGACCAGGTCGCGACGCTGTTCCGGATGTGGCTGCGGGACGCCGCCCGGCGGGTGGTCGCCGGCACCCTCGGTGTCGTGGACGCCTTGGTTTCGCAGGCGAAGCGGCACCCGGACGCGATCCTTCCCGGCCGCACCCATCTGCAGCACGCCCAGCCGGTCCTGCTGGCGCACCACCTGCTCGCGCACGGCCAGTCGCTGCTGCGCGACGTCACCCGGCTGCGTGACTGGGACGCTCGCACCGCGGAGTCGCCCTATGGCTCCGGCGCGCTCGCGGGTTCCTCGCTCGGCCTCGACCCCGAGGCCGTCGCCGCGGAACTGGGCTTCGACACCAGCGTCGAGAACTCCATCGACGGCACCGCCTCGCGGGACTTCGTCGCCGAGTTCGCCTTCGACGTCGCGATGCTCGCGGTCAACCTGTCCAGGATCGCCGAAGAAGTGATCATCTGGAACACCGCCGAATTCGGCTACGTCACCCTCGACGACGCCTGGGCGACCGGCAGTTCGATCATGCCGCAGAAGAAGAACCCCGACGTCGCCGAGCTGACGCGAGGCAAGGCCGGGCGGCTCATCGGCAACCTGACCGGTCTGCTCGCGACGCTCAAGGCGCAGCCGCTCGCGTACAACCGGGACCTGCAGGAGGACAAGGAGCCGGTCTTCGACTCCGTCGAGCAGCTGGAACTGCTGTTCCCGGCGATCGCGGGCATGCTCGAGACGCTGACCTTCCACACCGACCGGCTCGCCGAACTGGCACCCGCCGGGTTCACCCTCGCCACGGACATCGCCGAATGGCTGGTGCGCCAGGGCGTTCCGTTCCGCGTCGCGCACGAAGCGGCGGGGGAGAGCGTTCGCGTCGCCGAAGCCCGCGGTGTCGGCCTGGACGAACTGACCGACGAGGAGTTCGAGAAGATCAACCCGGCCCTGACGCCCGCGGTGCGCGAGGTGCTGACCGTCGAGGGCTCGGTGAGCTCGCGCAACGCCCGCGGCGGCACCGCTCCTGAGCGGGTCGCCGAGCAGCGGGACCGGCTGGTCGCGCGGGTCGCCGAACACCGCGCCTGGCTGAGCTGACCTCTCGCAGGAAGGCCCCTTTCCTCGCGCCAGGCGCAAGGAAAGGGGCCTTCCTGTACTTCAAGATCGCTTCGCGGTCTTCCTGAGCTTCGCGCGCACCGCGCGGGTGGCGACGGGGCCGAGTCCTTCGAGGACGTCGACCAGGACAGCCAGCTGTCCCAGCGCGCTCAACGCCTGCTCGGCGCCGTCGGGATCGACCGACTCGAACAGCGTGAGACCGAGGAACCCTGCGGAGACGGCGTGCGCGAGTCCTTCGGTCTCGGCCAGTTCGAGCACCGGCGAACCGGCCAGCACGCGGTCGAGGGTTCCTTGGACTTCACGGACCCATTTGTCCAGTGCCTGCCGCGTCGCCTCGGCCAGCCGTCCGCCGCCCTGCGCGCCGGCGAGCGCCTGGGCGAGGACCGTCATGTTCCCCTCGGCGCGTTCCTCCGCGTGGATGATCCGGCCAAGGTCCAGCAATTCGCCGAGAGTGGTCACTTCGGCGAACCGGGCACGGAAGTGGGCGACGCGGCCTTCGGTCGCCGTCACGCAGGCCTGCGCGATCAGCTCCTCGACACTGCCGAAGTGGTAGAAGATCAGCGCCTGATTGGTGCCGGCCGCGGCGGCGACGGTCCTGGCCGAAACGGCGGTGATCCCGCTGGTGCGGATCGTCTCCAGCGCTCCGTCGATCAACCGCTGTTTCGTGCTGGGCCCGTTCATCAGTCCAGGACCTTCTCACGCAGGGGCTTCACCGCGCCGCTCACCCCCGCCCGCAGGTCGACGAACCGTGCCTCGAAAGCGCCCCGGTAGCCGAACAGCGGCCCGAACCGCCGGTTCGTCACCCGGACCTCGATGCGGAAGAGCCCGCTCACCTCGTCGAACCACTCGTCGACCTCGGCCACACCGACGACGGATCGCGGCACCACGCAGCGAAGCGGACCTTCGCCGATCCGGAACTCCTCCGACCGGATGCGGAAGCCGCCGTCCGGCCGCACCGTCAGGTCGAGATCGACGGCGAGGTGCTGATGCGTCCCCAGGTAGTCGACGATCTTCCCGCGCTCGGTGCTGTAGACCATCTGGGCGTCGAACCGGCGTCGCCGTTCCGGCAGTTCGAAGGTGCGGACGAACGACACCGTCTCCCTGCCGAGCGAGTCGACGTACGGATAGTTCTCGATGGTGAAAGGGACGTTGCGGCCACGTTCCGGGAACAGGATGTGCCTCGACGCGCCCAGCCGCAGGAACGGCGTGGCGTACGCGGCGCCGCGCCAGATCTCGTCCATCACGCCGACACCGATCATCCCGACGCCGTTCTCCGTGCTCAGCGACAGCCGTTCACGCATCCGCGGATGCAAGGCCGCGAAGTCGTCGCCCAGCGCTTCTCGGAAGATCATGCCTGCTCCAGGGTGTCGAGGATGCGGGGCGCGACGCCGTCCTTGCCCGGCCGAGGGCTCCGGCGGCAGCGCCCCGCCGATGGCGAGAGCAGAGGGAGGGCTTCCGGTGGCCCGCCGGTCTCGAGCCACAGGCGGAGCCGGTCGAACGACCAGGCCGTCATCCAGCCGAAGAGTGGCCGGAACAGCAGATCGGCGAACCTGCCGAAGACACCCCATCGAGTGGTGTAGTCGAAGCCGGTGACGAACCGGACGCCGCCGTCGACCGGGGTGTAGCGCCAGTACCCCGATCCGGCCTTGATGAGCGACAGCGGATCCGCGGAGGCGAACCGCAACGCGGACGTCCGGCCGCCGTCCGGCCGTGTGCTCTCCCCGGCGTGTGTTCCGGTCCCGCTGACGACGAGCCCCAGGAACTCGGTCGTGTACCGGAACCGTCCCGGCGAACCGGCGACCGGTTCGATCCGTGCGAAGCGCAGATCCCACCGTGCGTGCAGACGCGGGTCCTGCGTGTGCTGCCACAGCGTTTCGAGGTCCGTGCGGATCACCGTTTCGACGTAAAGCGCTCTTCGGCTCATGGAGCCCCCTCTCGTTTTGAGCGACCGCTCAAATCACTGTAGACCATGTTTGAGCGACTGCTCAATAGTCGGTCCGGTTAAGGTCGACCAGGGAGAACGCGACGTAAGGGGAGTGCGGCACGTGGAAACCGGCAGACAGTTCACCCGGCGCGAGCTGGCGCTGGATCCAGTGGAACTGTCCACCCTCCTGCTCGGCGCGGTGATCGAAGCGACCGGTCCCGACGGCACGGTCGCCGTCCGCCTGGTGGAGGTCGAGGCCTATCGAGGGCTCGATGACCCCGCGTCGCACTGCTATCGCGGCAAGACGCCGCGCAACGCCGTCATGTGGGGACCGGCGGGGCACCTGTACGTGTACTTCGTCTACGGCATGCACTTCTGCGCGAACGTCGTCGGTACGGAGGACGGGCAGCCGGGCGCCGTGCTGCTGCGCGCCGGGGAGGTGGTCTCCGGAGCGGACATCGCCAAAGCACGCAGGCCGTCGGCCCGCGGCAACGGCGAACTCGCGAAAGGCCCGGCCATCCTCACCTCGGTACTTGGCATCGACCGGGCCGAGAACGGCGTCGATCTCACCGACCCGGCATCACCCGTCCGGTTGTTCACCGGCGAACGCGTTCCGGAAGCGGACATCCGCACCGGGCCGCGCGTCGGCGTCGCGATGGCGATGGACACGCCGTGGCGGTTCTGGATCGACGGATCGCCCGCCGTATCCACCTATCGCCGGGGTGGCAAGCGACGGGCGCCCGCCCCCGGCCGATAGTCGGTTGACCTGGTGCGGGAGGATCTACAGGCGTGAGCGAGCACATCCTTGACGAGCTGACCTGGCGCGGCCTGATCGCGCAATCCACCGACATCGACGCACTGCGGCGAGACCTCGACCAAGGACCTCTCACGCTCTATTGCGGATTCGACCCGACCGCGCCCAGCCTGCACGCCGGCAACCTGGTCCCGCTGCTGATGCTCTCGCGTTTCCAGCGCGCCGGTCACCGGCCGATCGTGCTGGCGGGTGTCGCGACCGGGATGATCGGCGACCCGCGCGACACCGGTGAGCGCACCCTCAACACGCTGGACACCGTGGCCGAGTGGGCGGACCGGATCCGCGGGCAGCTGGAGCGCTTCGTCGACTTCGACGGATCGCCGACCGGTGCGGTCATCGAGAACAACCTGAACTGGACCGGCAAGCAGACCGTGGTCGAGTTCCTGCGCGACGTCGGCAAGCACTTCCCGGTCAACACGATGCTGAACCGCGAGACGGTGAAGCGCCGCCTCGAAGCCGACGGCATGTCGTACACCGAGTTCAGCTACCTGCTGCTGCAGTCGCAGGACTACCTGCACCTGTACCGCGAGTACGGCTGCAAGCTGCAGATCGGCGGCTCGGACCAGTGGGGCAACCTCGTCGGCGGCGTCGACCTGATCCGCCGGACCGACGGCGGGCACACGCACGCGCTGACCGCGCCGCTGGTCACCGACACCGAGGGACGCAAGTTCGGCAAGTCCACCGGCGGCGGCAGTGTGTGGCTCGACCCGGAGATGACCTCGCCGTACGCGTGGTTCCAGTACTTCGTGAACGTCGCCGACGCCGACGTCATCCGCTACCTGCGGATGTTCTCCTTCCTCGGGCAGGAGGAGATCGCGGCGCTGGCCGAGGACACCGAGCAGCGCCCCCACCTGCGGTCCGCGCAGCGGAAGCTGGCGGAGGACTTCACGACCCTGGTGCACGGTGAAGAGGCGACCCGCCAGGTCATCGCCGCGAGCCAGGCGCTGTTCGGCAGGGGAGAGCTGCGTGAGCTCGACTCGGCGACCCTCGACGCCGCCATGGCCGAGGTGCCCAACGGCAAGGTCGACCCGAACGGCGAGTCGACCATCGTCGACTTGCTGATCGCCGCCGGGCTCGTCGACAGCAAGGGTGCCGCGCGCCGCACCGTCAAGGAAGGCGGCGCGTACGTCAACAACACGAAGATCGCCGATGAGGAGTGGAAGCCGTCCTCGGACGACGCTCTGCACGGCCGCTGGCTCGTGGTCCGCAAGGGCAAGCGCAACGTCGCCGGCGTGCGCGTCGGGGGCTGATCGCGGCCCCGGCTCGAAACAGGGGCCTTGACCTGCGGAAACGCAGTTAAGGTACCCCCCTGTTTCGGGCCCCTGCGGGCCATGTAAAGTTCTCCAAGTCGCCAGGGAAACCGGGTGGCCGCGGGACACGAACCAAGCTCTCACCTCAGGGTGATTGAGTGGGTGTCTCACCAAAAACTGCTAGGAATGACTGCTTCGGATAAGGCCGTGTAGCCACGGTGCGATCTGGGGTGTGTTGCTTGAGAACTCAACAGTGTGCTAGTGAACTAAGCCAGTAGAGCTTATGTATTAAGAACCTCGTTTTGGGGTTCC
>NZ_JBHVKW010000151.1:0-14549 GCF_042797905.1 Amycolatopsis sp. NPDC057786 | reverse complement strand
CTTTCGGGACACCAGATGTCCCGAAAGTGGCTTTCGCGACATGCTCCCCGGGTCCCGAATCGTGAGCCGGTAACGGTTTCCGGCGCGAAAAGGCCTTGGACGCGTTGACCATCGAGATCCGCGAAGCCTAATTTCGGAATTGTCCACTGAGATCCGCGAAAGGTGAGACCAATGCCCGCTGCGCAGGTCAAGCAGCTGCTTCGGAGCAAGCTCAGAACATGGGGGTGGATGTACCGATGACTGCCATCATCGAACCGGCCGAAGACCTTTCCGTCCTCACCGGACTCACCGAGATCACCCGGTTCGCCGGCGTGGGGACCGCGGTCTCCTCGGCGTCCTACTCGCAGACCGAACTCATCGAGATCCTCGGCATCGAAGATCCGAAGATCCGCTCGGTCTTCCTGAACAGCGCCATCGAGCGGCGTTTCCTCACCCTGCCGCCGGAAGAGCCTGGCGGCGCACGCGCGGCCGAACCGCAGGGCGATCTGCTCGACAAGCACAAGAAGATCGCCGTCGACATGGGGTGCCGCGCGCTCGAAGCCTGCCTGAAGTCGGCGGGAGCGACGCTTTCGGACCTGCGTCACCTCTGCTGTGTCACCTCGACCGGATTCCTCACCCCCGGCCTCAGCGCGCTGATCATCCGCGAGCTGGGCATCGACCCGCACTGCAGCCGGTCGGACATCGTGGGCATGGGCTGCAACGCCGGTCTCAACGCGCTCAACGTGGTCGCGGGCTGGTCCGCGGCGCACCCTGGCGAACTCGGCGTCGTCCTGTGCAGCGAGGCGTGCTCCGCCGCCTACGCCCTGGACGGCACGATGCGGACCGCGGTGGTCAACAGTCTTTTCGGCGACGGATCCGCGGCGCTCGCGCTCGTTTCCGGTGACGGGCGTGTGCCGGGTCCGCGCGTCCTGAAATTCGCCAGCTACATCATCACCGACGCGGTCGACGCGATGCGCTACGACTGGGACCGTGACCAGGACCGGTTCAGTTTCTTCCTCGACCCGCAGATTCCCTACGTGGTCGGGGCGCACGCCGAAATCGTCATCGACCGGCTCCTGTCCGGGACGGGTCTGCGCCGCAGCGACATCGGCCACTGGCTGGTGCATTCCGGGGGGAAGAAGGTGATCGACGCGGTCGTCGTCAACCTCGGCCTGAGCCGGTACGACGTCCGCCACACCACCGGCGTGCTCCGCGACTACGGGAACCTCTCCAGCGGCTCCTTCCTCTTCTCCTACGAGCGGCTCGCCGACGAAGACGTCGCCCGCCCGGGGGACTACGGCGTGCTCATGACCATGGGGCCTGGCTCCACAATCGAAATGGCGCTTATTCAATGGTGACGCGTAACGAAAACAAGGGCGACCTGGTGCTGCGTTTCGACGGCTCCCGTCCGCTGTCCGCCGCGGCCGTCGAGGAGATCGCCGCGCTCTGCGACCGTGCCGAGGACCAGCGTGAGCCGGGACCGGTGACCGTCCACGTCACGGGTGCTCCGCCCGCTGATTGGGCGAAGGGGCTCGAGGTCGGCTTGGTGTCCAAATGGGAGCGGGCCGTGCGCCGGTTCGAACGTCTCGGCAGGCTCACGGCCGTGGTGGCATCGGGCGAATGCTCCGGGATGGCACTGGATCTCCTGCTCGCCGCCGACGTCCGGATCGCCGAGCCGGGTACCACCTTGCGGCTCGCGTCGGCGGGTGGCGGCACCTGGCCGGGGATGACCGTGTACCGGCTCACCAAGCAGGCGGGCGCGGCGGGCATCCGGCGTGCCGTGCTGCTCGGCACCCCGATCGGGACGGACCGGGCGCTCGCGCTCAACCTGATCGACGAGGTGTCCGGCGACCCGGCCGCGACACTGTCCTCATTGGACGGTGTCACGGACGGCGCCGAGGCGGCCATCCGGCGCCAGCTGATCTTCGAAGCGGGCTCGACCACCTTCGAGGAGGCACTCGGGTCCCATCTGGCCGCGGCGGACCGGGCCCTGCGGCGGGAAGCCAAGTCGTGACGACGGACAGCGCGCCAGGGCTCGATCTCCGGGCCCTGGCGGGCGAGGCCCACCGGGTCGACGACGAGATCCGGGCGGCGCGCACGGCCTTCGTCGAGGCGCACGCCGAAGAGATCTACGCCGAACTGACCGACGGCCGGACGCGGTACCTGCGCCTCGACGAACTCGTCCGGGCCGCCGCGCTCGCCTTCCCCGGTCTGGTGCCCTCGGAGCAGCAGATGGCGGCCGAGCGGTCGCGTCCGCAGGCGGAGAAGGAAGGGCGCGAGATCGACCAGGGCATCTTCCTGCGCGGGATCCTGCGCGCGCCGAAGGCCGGCCCGCATCTGCTCGACGCCATGCTCCGGCCCACCGCCAAGGCACAGCGGCTGCTGCCCGAATTCCTGGCGACCGGTGTCGTGGAGATGGAGGCCGTCCGGCTGGAACGCCGTGACGGCGTCGCGCACCTGACCCTGTGCCGCGACGACTGCCTGAACGCCGAGGACGCCCAGCAGGTCGACGACATGGAGACCGCGGTCGATCTGACGCTGCTCGACCCGTCCGTCCGGATGGGGCTGGTGCGGGGCGGGGTGATGAGCCATCCCCGCTATCTGGGGCGCCGGGTGTTCTGCGCGGGGATCAACCTCAAGAAGCTCAGCGCCGGTGAGATCCCGCTCGTCGACTTCCTCCTGCGGCGCGAAGCGGGCTATATCCAGAAGATCTTCCGCGGTCTGCTGACGGACGATTCCTGGCACTCCAGGTTCACCGACAAGCCCTGGATGGCGGCCGTCGATTCCTTCGCCATCGGCGGCGGGACCCAGCTGCTGCTGGTTTTCGACCACGTGCTGGCGGCGTCCGACGCGTACCTCAGCCTTCCGGCGGCGAAGGAGGGGATCATCCCCGGGGTGTCCAACTTCCGGCTTTCCCGAATCGCCGGGCCTCGTGTGGCCCGGCAGGTCATCCTCGGCGGCCGCAAGCTCCAGGCGGACGAGCCGGACGCCCGGTCGATCGTCGACGAGGTCGTCGCGCCGGAGGAAATGGACGCGGCGATCGACGGCGCGCTGGCCAGGCTCGACGGGGAGGCCGTGGTCGCCAACCGGCGCATGCTGAACCTGGCCGAGGAACCCCCGGAGGAGTTTCGCCGGTATATCGCGGAATTCGCGTTGCAGCAGGCCCTGCGCATCTACGGCGCGGACGTGATCGGCAAGGTGGACGGTTTCGCGGTGGGCTCGCGATGAGCGAAGACCCGGTGCGGTACGAAAAGAAGGACCACGTCGCGTACGTGACGATGAACCGGCCCGAAGTGCTGAACGCGATGGACCGGCGGATGCACGCGGAACTCGCCGGGGTCTGGGACGACGTCGAAGCCGACGACGACGTCCGTGCGGTGGTGCTGACGGGTGCGGGGGATCGCGCGTTCTCGGTCGGGCAGGACCTCAAGGAACGCGCGCGGCTGACCGAGGAAGGCGTCGAGGCGTCGACGTTCGGCAGCAGCGGTCAGCCGGGACATCCCCGGCTGACCGACCGGTTCACCCTGTCCAAACCGGTGGTCGGCCGTGTGCACGGCTACGCGCTGGGCGGTGGCTTCGAACTGGCGCTCGCGTGCGACATCGTCATCGCCTCCGACGAGGCGGTCTTCGCGTTGCCGGAGGTCCGGCTCGGGCTGATCGCCGGGGCGGGTGGCGTGTTCCGGTTGCCGCGGCAGCTTCCGCTGAAGGTGGCGATGGGCTATCTGCTGACCGGCCGCAGAATGGACGCGGCGACGGCCCTTCACCACGGACTGGTCAACGAAGTCGTGCCGTTCGCCGAATTGGACCGATGCGTCGCCGAATGGACCGAAAGCCTGGTGCGCGCCGCCCCGCTTTCGGTCCGCGCGATCAAGGAGGCCGCGCTGCGTTCGCTCGACCTTCCGCTGGAGGAAGCGTTCAAAACCTCGTATCACTGGGAAGAACGGCGACGGGCCAGTGCGGACGCGAGCGAAGGCGCCCGTGCCTTCGCCGAGAAACGGGATCCGATCTGGACCGGTCGCTGAATTCGGGTTGGACCATTGTTCCGGGTGGCGGTTGGTGGAAGATTCCGGAGTAAGAGACTTTCTCGCTCGAACAACGCCGGGTTTGTTTCTTCGTTCACCCGAGACCGCCGTCCGGGCCGGAAATCCCGGCTTTCCCTTCGCCCGGTGCCGGCAGAAATCCTGGATATCTGTGATGACAACCCTCGCCACGGTCGAACTCGACAACCAGCGCATCGACCGGATGGTCCCGCTGGTCACGCCCGCCCTGCTGCACCACGAGCTGCCGCTCGGCGCCAACGCGGCCGACACGGTGCGCCACGGCAGGGAAAACGTCCTGCGCGTCCTCGACGGCACGGACGACCGGCTGCTCGTGATCGCCGGGCCCTGTTCCATCCACGACCCCGCGGCGGCGCTCGAATACGCCGACCGCCTCGCCGCCCTCGCCGGCCGGTTCTCCGACGATCTCCTGGTCGTCATGCGCGTGTACTTCGAGAAGCCCCGGACGGTCGGCGGCTGGAAGGGGCTCATCAACGACCCTCACCTCGACGGCACCGGCGACGTCAACCGCGGCCTGCGCATCGCCAGGGATCTGCTCCTCGAACTCGCCGAGGGCGGCCTGCCCGCCGCGTGCGAATGGCTGGACACCACGATCCCGGCGTACCTCGCCGACACCGTCTCGTGGGGCGCGATCGGCGCCCGCACGGTGGAAAGCCAGAACCACCGCATGCTGGCCAGCGGGCTGTCCATGCCGGTCGGCTTCAAGAACCGCCGGGACGGCGATGTCACCGTCGCCGTCGACGCCATCCGTGCCGCCGAAGCGCGCCACGTCGTTCCCGGCGTCGACCCCAGTGGCCTGCCCGCGATCCTGCACACGGTCGGCAATCCGGACTGCCATCTCGTACTGCGCGGCGGCAACAGCGCGCCCAACCACAACCCGGCGTCCGTCCGCGCGGCGCTCACCACCCTGCAGAACGCGGGACTGCCCCGGCGCGTGGTGATCGACGCCAGCCACGACAACAGCCGCAAGGACCACCTGCGGCAGGCCGTCGTCGCCGACCAGATCGCCGAACAGATCAAGAACGGTCAGCGCGGCATCGTCGGCGTCATGCTCGAATCCAACCTCAAGGCGGGCCGCCAGGACCTCCACCCGGACCGGCCGCTCACCTACGGCCAGTCCATCACGGACGCCTGCATCGACATCGCCGCCACCCAGGAGGTGCTTCAGACCCTCGCCACGGCGACCGCCGCCCGCCGAGCCGGAATACGGTGAGTTCGCCGTTCAATCACGCGAGTTACGTCTCTGATCACGCGAGTTCGCTATCCGATCGACTCGGCGCAGCTCATCGCCGGGTTCGGCGCGGCGTCGCCACGGGTGCGCTCGAGGTGCGTTTCGCCCCAGACCCTCACTTCCTCGACCACCGGCAGGACCGTCGTCCCGTAAGGAGTGAGCCGGTAGATGACGCGTGCCGGGACGGGCCCGGTCACCACACGTTCGACGAGCCCGTCGGCCTCGAGTTCGCGCAACTGCTCGGCCAGCACCTTGGGTGTGATGGGGGCGCCCCGGCGGCGGAGGCCGGCGAAATGGGACTCGCCGTGGGCGAGCCAGTACACCAGCGTCAGCTTCCATTTCCCGCCGATCGCGGCGAACGCGGCCGCCATCGGGCAGCCGGGCAGCGGGTTGGGACGCGGAAGGTTACTCGCAGGTGCCTTCTTGTCCATGGTCGTCCTCCGCTCGGATAGTCGGACCATGACCGTGCCATACAAACGAATGCTGACAGTGGGCCTTTCGGCCCTGATGCTGATCGCCACGGCCGCGTCGGGCGCCGCCTCGACTTCGCCAGACGGGCAACGCGCGTTCGACTGGGAGATCGGCACCTGGCGCTCCACGGTGCGGGTACTCGCCGAGCCGCTTTCGGAGTCCGCGGACCAGTGGCTCCTCTTCGCGGGCACCAGCACCGTCCGCCCGCTCATGGACCGGCGGGCGAACGTCCTCGAATTCGAGGTCTCGGGCCCGAACGGGCGCATCGACGCGCTCAACCTGCGGCTGTACGAACCGCAGGCGGGGCGGTGGAGCCTGACCTTCGTCAACATGCGGGACGGCCTGCTCACCCCTTCGGTCCATGGCGGTTTCCGCGACGGCGTCGGCGAATTCCACGGTGACGACCAGCTCGGCGGCCGTCCGATCAAGGTGCGCTTCCTCGTCTTCCGGCAAGGCCCGGACGAGGCGCGCTTCGAGCAGGCGTTCTCGGCCGACGGCGGGACGACCTGGGAGACGAACTGGGTCGCCGTGGACCACCGGATCCGCCGGTGAGGTCCCGTGTCGGGGATTTCGCGTGTCTGGATGGACGACACGCGTGACTGGACGGACGACACACGTGTTCAGCTTGACGACTCGCGGCGGAACTCCCGCTGCGCGTCGTGTCGTCCCATCGGTCACGACCACCTGTACCCACGTCGGGTCGTGAGAGTCCGCGACCAACCGCGACCCCCGCGCTAGCCCGCGACCGAGCCGACACCGTCGAGCAGCGCCAGTTCCTCCTCGCTCAATCGCAGACCGCCAGCCGCGACGTTCTCCTCCAGATGCCTGGGGTCACCGGTCCCGGGGATGGCGAGCACGTGCGCGCCGCGGTGCAGCGTCCAGGCGAGCCGGATCTGCGCCGGGGTCGCGTCGTGTGCCGCGGCGACCTTCGCGACCTCGGCCTGCCCCGGAACGGCGTCGGTCGTGGCGGCGCCGGGAAGCGAAGTGGTGACGGCGAAGAAGGGCACGAACGCGACGCCGTGCTCACCGCACAGGTCGACGAGCGCGTCGTCCTCCCGGTCGGCCAGGCCGTAGCGGTTCTGCACGCAGACCACCGGAGCGATGGACAGAGCCTCGGTCAGCTGGTCCGCCACGACGTTGGAAACACCCAGATGGCGGATCAGACCGGCCTCGCGCAGGTCCGCCAGCGCGCCGAAGTGTTCGGCCACCGAGCCGGGTTCCTTGCCCATCGCGGCGCCCCAGCGCAGATTGACGACGTCGAGGTGGTCGAGGCCGAGCTGCCGGATGTTCTCTTCGACCTGACCGCGGAGCTGGTCCGGGCGGGCGAAGGAGAATTCGCCGTCGCGGGAGCGGCAGGCGCCGACTTTCGTGGTGATCACGAGGTTCTCGGGATAGGGCTGGAGCGCGGTACTGATCAACTCGTTCGCCGAGCGCGTGGGCGTGAAGTAGAACGAAGCGGTGTCGATATGGTCGACGCCGAGTTCGATCGCGCGGCGCAGGACGGCGATCGCGGACTCGCGGCTCTTGGGCTTCTCGTCCCACGGCATCCCGGTCAGCCGCATCGCGCCGAGGCCGAGCCGGTTGACGGTCAGGTCGCCGAGCCGCCAAGTACCGGCGGAGTTGTCGTGAAGGTTCGTCATGACCACCAGCGTCGCGACGGGCCCGTCCGTAGTCAGAAAATGGCAACAAACTGCCAGCCGGTCGCGGCTCGGGCAGTATCGATGCCATGCGGACGAGTGATGCGGTGACGGTCGTGCGCGGCGAAGAGGAGCTGTTCCGCCGGATCGGGCACCTGTTCCCGACCGTGACCGACCTGGCGTGCGCCGCCAACGACCTCGCGACCTGGGTGGCCGAGCGCAGATCCGACGAACTCACCGCGGCCGCCGAACGCCGGGCGGGCCAGGTGCGGATCCGCAAGATCTACCGCGCCGGTCTGCTGCTCGACCAGGGAGCCGCGCAGGAGCTCGCGAGGGTCCGCGACCGGTTCGGAGCCCAGATCCGGATTTCGACCGAGGACGTCAACGAGACGATCGTGATGGACGGCAGGCTCGTCATCCTGGCGGGCGACCTCGTCGCCGGGCAGCGCGGCTACAGCGTCATCACCCAGCCCGAAACCGTGCAGGGCGTGATGTCGCTGTTCGAGGCGACCTGGCGAGGGGCGACCGATCTCGCCGTCTTCGACGCGCAGGTGTCCGAGATCCGGCTGCTCGCGCCCGCCGTGCTGGACCTGCTCGGCAGCGGCGTCAAGGACGAAGCCGCCGCCCGGAGCCTCGGCCTCGGCGTGCGGACCTACCGGCGACGGGTGGCCGAGCTGATGGCGGCGCTGGGTGCCGAGTCCCGTTTCCAGGCGGGCGTCCGGGCCCGCGAACTGGGCTTGGTTTAGACGGCCCAGCCGGGGAGCGGTTCGCAAGCGGCCCGCCACGACGCCGGCAGGCCTTCGGCACCGACGCGCGCCGCGACGATGCCGCCGACGATGGCGCACGTGGTGTCGATGTCGCCACCGGCGCCGGCCGTGGTCCAAAAGGCCCGCTCGTAGTCATCGAGGTTGCGGGCCGCCGCCCACAGGGTGAAGGGCACGGTGTCGTGGGCGCCGGTGTGGCTGCCGTTGCCCAGTTTCCGGGCGGCGATCGCGGCCGAGGGCTCCTGAACCAGGCCCACGGCGTCGCGGACGCCGTCGTGCACGCGGCCCGGCGGAACCCGCCGCAGCACCTGGTCGAGAAAGTCCTCCGGTGACGGCGAGCCGGGGGCGGCGGCCAGCGCGGCGGCGACGGCGACGGCGATCGCACCCGCGACACCGTCCGGATGGCGGTGGGTCACCTCGGCCGAAAGCGCCGCCTGGCGGGCGGCCTCGTCGAGGTCGCCGGCGAACCAGGCACCGAGCGGCGCGACGCGCATGGCCGCGCCGTTGCCCCAGGAGCCCTGCCCGTCGAACAGGTCCGTGGCCAGTTCACGCCACGAGCCGCCCTCGCGGACGAGCCGGAGCAGACGGTTCATGGACGGCCCGTAGCCGCGGTCGAAGTCGTGGTGTTCCGCGAAGCTCGCGGCCAGCAGGTCTTGGTCGACGTGGCCGGTCCGGTCCAGCACGGCGAAAACGGAACACGCCATTTCGGCGTCGTCGGTCCATTGCCAGGGGCTCGGTGGTGGTTGCCGCCGTTCCCAGGCGTCGCGGTTGTCGGGGACGAAGAACTGGGAACCCAGTGCGTCGCCGAGGGCCAATCCGTACAAGGAGTTCAAGGCGCGAGTGCGCCGGTCGATGGTCATCGCGGCCCATCCTGGCAAACGGCCAGATCTCCGGGGAAGGCATTTTCTCGCGCACGCCGCCCACCCGACCGGGTGAGAACCGGCTACGGAAAGTAGCTCAGGCCGTCCGGTATCCCGCTGTCCAAGGGCGCCGGGAGGGTAAGATCTTGCCGCCGAGGACGCCGGTGAAATCTTCCGGGAACCAACGCGCGGCCGGATGCGTCGGTGTACACGAACGGCGTCATCGCGTTTCGGGAAACGGTGCGCACGCGTGGGTGGGAACTCATAGGGTGCGCGGTAGAGCAGTGTGGGTCAGGCAAGCACGCGCGCAGGCGCCGGACTGGAGGGATCATTCATGACTCGCCGATTCGATCCAGAGCAGATCGCCGCGCTGGCCAAGAAGGTCGGCGGGCTCAAGGACGGCTACAGCGGCGCGGGCAAGGACCTGGGCGACGGTGATCCCGGAGGCGCGTTCGGCGACCTGAAGAACGCGGCCAGCACGGGGACCACGATGAAGGGTTTCCACCGCGGCGTGAACGCCGAACTGGCGGCCGCCGCGAAGCTGGTCGACGCCGCGTCGAACGCACTGGCCAACGCCGCGCAGCGCATGCGGAACGACGAAGCCGCGGGTGTCGACACCCTCCGCGGCGGCGCCCGCGAGCGGGACTGATCGGACTGAAGACGGGAACCAGGGGGATTTACCGATGACCACCGCGGAGCGGAATCCGAGCACGCTCGACGACCCGTCGCACGACCGTCCGAAGTCGTTGGACGCCATCGACAAACACGCCCAGCAGGCGCAGAAGCTCAATTCGAGCGCGGTCAACGACCAGGCGAGGAAGGTCGGCGGCGCGGCGACGAGGGCGAACGACCTCGGCGACGACCTCAAGGTCTTCCGCGACGACGTCCTCCGCAACTGGGAGGGCAAGGACGCCGACGCCGTCGCCGAACACCTCGAAAAGCTCGGCAAGGCCAGCTACAAGGTGAGCGACAAGGCCGAGGCCGCCAAGAACATCCTCCAGCGGGTGTCCGAGATCCTCGACGAGGTCAAGAAGAAGGTCGCACAGCTCGCCCAGGAAGCCAACGACAAGGACGCGGACAACCGCAAGCTGATCGACGCGGCCCGCCGCCGGAAGAACAGCTCGAAGGACGACAACGAGATCGCCGCCGCCGCGACGGATATCGAGCGGCTCCGGCAGCTCAACGAAAAAGACTCGAACGGCAAGAAGGACGAGATCGAGAAGGCGCTGGACGACGCCGAGAAGCAGATCGACGATCTCCTCAAGCCGCTCGGCCTGGAGATCGAAGGCGGTTTCATCGAGCTCATCCCCGCCGACGACGGCCAGACCACGGCGTCGAGCGTCAACGCGAAGCCGGTCAACTCCAACGTGGGCAGTGCGCCCAGCTACGGCGGGGGAGACGGCGGCGGTGGTGGCGGAGGCGGCGGCGGTGGCGGCGGCCCCGCCGGGGTGCCGGGCGACGGCAGGCCCGCGAAGCCGATCGACGCGCGGGGCGACAACCCGGCGAAGATCGCCGAGCAGTTCCTCGGCCGCAACGCCGGCGACCTCAAGGGCAGCGGCGAGCTGCCCGCCATGCAGTCTTGGGTGCCCAACAACGTCAACTGCGCGAACTTCGTTTCCGGCTGTCTCGAGGCGGCGGGCCTGATCGACAAGGGCCAGGCCAGTGCCTCGGTCGCGGGCCTGACGGCCAACCTCGAAGCGGACGGCTGGAAGTCGGTGCCGCTCTCCGAAGCGAAACCCGGCGACGTGGTCATCTCGAACAACGGCGGGCACGTCGTGTTGTACGCGGGCGATGGCCAGTTCATCGGTTCGAACAACGTCAACCCCGACGGTTCGCAGAAGATCAGCATGGGCGGCGGTGGCGGCCTCGTGAAGATCCTCACCCCGCCGACCTGATCCGACAGACCGCCAGAGCAGCACCGGGCAGGCTGACGCGTTCGCTCGCGTCGCTGCCCGCCAGTGGGAGGTAGCTCGATGTACACCCCGTCCGCACGACCCGTCCCGGTGTCGCTGAATCCCGGCGACCCGGTCCGGGAAGCGGTACTCCAGGCCGCCACCGCCCGGCTCGACCAGGAATTCGGCGATCGGGTCCAGGTGGCCGTCGAACAGCTCGACCGGCTGGGTCCGTGGGTCTTCCTGCAGGGGACGATGCGCGGCACCGAACCCGGTCGGTCCTACTACGCCGGCACCATCTACGAGAACAAGCGGGCCGACGGCGTCATGTCCGACGTCTACGTCGCCCTGCTCAAGAAGCGGAGCGAGACGAACGTCGACGACGACCCGCGGTCCTGGCGGGTGGCCAACTGCGCCATCGGCCCGACCGACGTCGCCTGGCTGACCTGGCCGGACGAGCACGAAGTGCCGCAGGAGCTTTTCGGGTTCTGACCCGTCACGAGGCCCAGTCCGGCAGCGCGCGGGCGATCTCGGCGGGGGAGGGCATCAGGGCGATCTCTTCGGCGATCGCCCTGGCCGCGTCGCGATGGGCGTTCCGCCCCAGCAGGCTCCCGACGTGTTCGGTGACGGCTTCCGCGCTCGGTTCGCCGGGCTGAAGGCTCAGCGCGGCACCCGCCGCGCACAGGGCTTCGGCGTTGGCGAACTGGTCGGCTCCCTGCGGGAGGATCAGCTGCGGGACGCCGACGGAGAGCGCGCCGAGGGTCGTGCCGCTGCCGCCGTGGTGCACGACCACGTCGACATGCGGCAGCAGATCCGCTTGCGGGATCCACGGCCGCACCGTCACGTCGTCCGGTACGGCGCCGAGTTCCTCCGGGCGGACCCGCCCCGAGGCGACCACCACGTGCGCGCCGAGCGGAGCCAGCCCCCGGAGCACGGTGGTGAGCACTTCCGGCGTGCCGAAGGCGGTGCCGAGCGTCAGATAGATCAGCGGGCGAGCGGACTTTTCGACGCGCCACGGGGGCACCGCCGGTTCGGAGTACGGCACCGGGCGCAGTGCGACGCGTTCGGCCGTCGCGAGAAAGTTCTTGTCCTGCAAGGACTGTGGGCAGATGTCGAGATGCGGCCGGTCGGGGCGCGCCGGCCGCTCTAGCCCGATTCCGTCGGGGAACAGGCGGCCGAACCCGTGCCAGAGTCCGGGGATCCCGGCGCGCTCGGCGGCGACGGCCACCCCGGGTTGTCCCCATTCGTGCACGACGAGGTCGGGTCGTAGCCGTGCCAGTTCCGGTTCGAGATCCTCGGCGTAGATCTCGTAGAACGCGTCCGCCGGGCGAAAGGGCCTGAGACCGTTCCTGAGCAGCGGCGGGTGGACGTTCTCGCCGGCGGCGAAACGCACCTCGTGTCCGGCGTCCCTGGCGGCGATCGCGAGCGGGATCAGCGGATAGGTATGGCCGACCGACGCAAGGCTGGCGAACAGGACTCGCATGCGCACCGGTTTCATTAAGATGTTCAACCCAGATGTTGACAGCATCTGAATGCTACCGCGGCTGCTTGGTGCGCGTCGCGACCGGTTGCGGATCCGCCAGCAGCACGATCATGTCGAGCGCTCGTTCGAGGTCGCCGCGGGCGCGCGCCGGGTCGGGATGGGCCACGTACTGCAGGATCAGGCCGTCGACGGAGGCCAGCGCGAGCCGGCCCAGCGTGTCGAAGCCGACGGCGCAGCGTTCGCCGGCGGCGATGGCGGCCTGTTCGCAGAGCCTGGTCACGAGCGAGATGTAGGCGTCGTACTGGGATCGGGCAAGGTCCGGTGCCTCGCTCCGCAACGAGTAGGTGGAGAGCTCGTACTGCATGATCTGGAGCCCCACGTCGCCCTCGACGAGCTTGTCCCAGAACGTCGTCATGCCCGTCCGGAGCGCGTGCTCGAAACCTCGGTCCGGGTCGAGGCCACTGCGCAGCGCGTCGGAGATTTCGTCGACGACCGTGCCGATGACCGCGCGCAGCAGCTGGTCCTTGCTCGGGAATACGTAGTGCAGGGTGCCCAGCGAGATCCCCGCTTCGGCGGCCACCCCGCGGAGAGTGGTCCCGGGGACGCCGACGGTGCTGAGCACCCGGATCGCCGCGGTGACGATCTGCCCCTCGCGTTCCGCCGCCTTCACGTAGGCCATCCGGCTTCTCCTTCGTCGGTCCTGTCCGAGTTTCGCATATCGGCTCTTGTGCCGGGTGGAAGCCTGTCCTACTTTAAGTCGGACAACCGACCGACAATTTGGGGAGCCTGCGGTGCACACTGTCGATGTCGTGGTGATCGGAGCCGGCCTCGCGGGGTTGACGGCCGCTCGCGCGCTGACCGGCGCGGGGCGCACGGTCGCCGTGCTGGAGGCGCGGGACCGGGTGGCGGGCCGCAACCTCGGTCGTGAACTGGTCAATGGGGTGCCGGTCGAGCTGGGCGGCCAATGGATCGGCCGGACGCAGACCGAGGTCCTGAAACTGGTCGCCGAACTCGGCCTCGAGACGTTTCCGACTTACGACGACGGAGCGGCCGTGACGATCTACAACGGCAGGCGCACCACCTACACCGGCGAAACGTTCGGGCTGTCGGATCGGGCGGCGCTCGAAGCCGGCCGGATGAAGTTCGAACTCGAGGCGTTGGCCGAGACGGTGTCGCTCTCCTCTCCGTGGACGTCACCCGAAGCCGCGGAGCTGGACCGCAAAACCCTGGACGAATGGCTTCGCGCCGCCACGGACGACGCCGAGGCCCTCGCGTTCTGGGGAGCCGTCGTCCCCGCCGTGTTCTCCGCGGAACCGGCGGAGATGTCGTTGCTGCACTTCCTGTTCTACGTCAAATCCGCGGGCTCGCTGGACATCCTCGTCGGCACCACCGGCGGTGCGCAGGAACTGCGTGTCGTGGGCGGCACCCACCTGATCTCCGAGCGGCTCGCCGAGCGGCTGGGTGACGTCGTCACGCTCGGCGTACCGGTCCGCGGCATCGTCCACCACGCGGACGGCGTCGAGGTGTGCCACGACGGCGGGCGGATCGCCGCCCAGCGGGTGATCGTGGCGATCCCGCCCACGCTGGCGGGGCGGCTGCGCTACGAGCCGGCGCTCCCGGCGGCGCGCGACGGGCTGACCCAGCAGATCCCGATGGGCAGCGTGATCAAGGTGCAGGTGGCCTACCCGGCGCCGTTCTGGCGCGACGCCGGGCT
This sequence comes from Amycolatopsis sp. NPDC057786, assembly GCF_042797905.1. Taxonomy (NCBI): domain Bacteria; kingdom Bacillati; phylum Actinomycetota; class Actinomycetes; order Pseudonocardiales; family Pseudonocardiaceae; genus Amycolatopsis; species Amycolatopsis sp. NPDC057786. The sequence continues at coordinate 460 of NZ_JBHVKW010000151.1, read as the reverse complement.
CAACGGGTTCGCGTTCAACCTGGACGACCCGCTGTGCGTCACCCTGGACAACTCGCCGCCGGACGGTTCGTGCGGCGTCCTCGTCGGCTTCTTCGAGGGCGCCCACGCCCGCGAGGTCGCCCGCCTGTCGCCCCGGGAACGCCGCGAGGCAGCGGTGGCCACGCTGGTGAAGCAGTTCGGGCCGGGAGCGGCGGACCCGATCGATTACGTCGAACAGAACTGGATGGAGGAGGAGCACACCCGCGGCTGCTACGGCGGCCGCCTCGGCGCGGGCGGGTGGACCCAGTACGGGGCCGCGCTGGCCGAACCGGTCGGTCGGATCCATTGGGCGGGCGCGGAGACCTCGGACATCTGGAACGGCTACATGGACGGCGCCGTCCGTTCCGGGCATCGCGCCGCCGCCGAAGCGCTCGCGCTTTTGGAGCGGTGAACGCCGGAAACCGGCGGCCGGGTGGATGCC